>NZ_LNCE01000054.1:0-47016 GCF_001445815.1 Janthinobacterium sp. Ant5-2-1
TGAGATTTCCCAGAGCCTTGAGCTCTTTGAAGGGTCGTTCGAGACCAGGACGTTGATAGGCTGGGTGTGGAAGTGCAGTAATGCATTAAGCTAACCAGTACTAATTGCCCGTACGGCTTGTCCCTATAACCTTAGCAGGTACAGAGGATAAGACGGTACAACGTTGCGTGTGTGTTGATACTACCAGTCATTACCCCAATCTTTGCTTCTTCCAGATTCAGGCTTTGTCGTCCAATTGGAGACAAACGCCAGTACAAGTTATGCCTGATGACCATAGCAAGTTGGTCCCACCCCTTCCCATCCCGAACAGGACCGTGAAACAACTTTGCGCCGATGATAGTGCTGCAACCAGTGTGAAAGTAGGTTATCGTCAGGCTTGTTATTCGAAAAAACCCCTTCCGGTGATCCGGTTGGGGTTTTTTTACGTCTGGAGATTTGTTTGCGTTATAGGCTGGCGGGTACTTGTCGGCTTACGCGCGCAGCGCTAAGCCGACCTACGTTTATTGGATGGCGGGTAGGTCGGATTAGCGGGGCCGCCGAGGTGCGTAGCGCGTAATCCGACAACATTGTTGGCATCGCGGGATCAGCTACCGCGATAGGTCGAATACGACCAAGGCGATACCACTAGCGGCACGTGATAATTTTCATCCGGATGCGCGATGCCGAAGGCCAGGGTGACCAGGTCGATGAAGCGGGGCGATGGCAGTTCCACCCCTTGGGCGGCGAAATAGTCGCCTGCGTTGAACACCAGTTCATATTGGCCCGCCTTCATGCTGTCGCCCTCCAGCAATGGCGTGCTGCAGCGGCCGTCGCTATTGGTCATATCCATCTTCAATAACACCTTTCCTTCCGGCGCGACTGAAAACAGGGCTACCTTGACGCCGGCTCCCGGCTTGCCGTGGGCGATATCGAGTACATGCGTGCTGAGTTTTCCCATTTGCTATCCTGTATATAGGGTGAGTGAATGTGCTTATCGTGCAAATCATATACCGGTGACTGCGCCGGGCTATATGATTGGGCATATAGCCAACATTGTCCTCCTATAGGCGCGCCTCCGCATGAACAATTACGAACATTATCCACGCGACTTGATCGGCTATGGCCGTACGCCACCCCATCCGCAATGGCCGGGCAAGGCCCGCATCGCGCTGCAGTTCGTCCTC
Source organism: Janthinobacterium sp. Ant5-2-1 (assembly GCF_001445815.1). Classification (NCBI taxonomy): domain Bacteria; kingdom Pseudomonadati; phylum Pseudomonadota; class Betaproteobacteria; order Burkholderiales; family Oxalobacteraceae; genus Janthinobacterium; species Janthinobacterium sp. Ant5-2-1. The sequence goes on from NZ_LNCE01000054.1 coordinate 1,164, forward strand.
AATTACGAGGAAGGGGCGGAAAATAGCGTGCTGCATGGCGATCCTGCGTCGGAAACGTTTTTATCGGAAATGATCGGCGCGGCCGCTTTTCCCGCGCGCCACCTGAGCATGGAGTCGATTTACGAATATGGTTCACGCGCCGGCTTATGGCGCTTGCTGCGCATGTTCGAGGAGCGGCACCTGCCGTTGACGGTGTTTGGCGTATCGATGGCCTTGAAACGCAATCCGGAGGCGGTGGCTGCATTCCAGCAACTGGGTCACGAGATTGCCTGCCATGGCTTGCGCTGGATTTCCTATCAAAACATGGATGAAGCAACGGAACGCGAACACATGCGCGAAGCCGTGCAGATCATTCGCGAATTGACGGGGGCCGCCCCGCAAGGCTGGTACACGGGGCGCGATTCTCCGAATACGCGCAAACTGGTGGTCGAACATGGCGGTTTCCGCTATGACGCCGATTATTATGGCGACGACCTGCCATTCTGGGAAAAAGTGGCCTACACGGATGCCGCCGGCATGCCGGCGGTGCAGCCGCAGCTGATCGTGCCTTATACCCTGGATACGAACGACATGCGCTTTGCCGCCATGCAGGGCTTTAATTCTGGCACGCAGTTTTTCGATTATCTGAAGGATGCCTTCGACGTGCTGTACGCGGAAGGCGATCCGGACGGTTTGAATCAGCCGAAGATGTTGTCCGTAGGCCTGCATTGCCGCCTGATTGGACGGCCTGGCCGCGCGGCCGCATTGGCGCGCTTCCTCGACTATGTGCAGGGTCATGAGCAAGTGTGGATCACGCGCCGCATCGATATTGCCGAACATTGGCATGCGACGCATCCGTTCCAGGAGTGAGTTCTATTGAGATGGGATGATAAGTAAAATCAGTTTTTACATATAGTTGTCCCGTATGCCAGTGTTAATCTCCTATACTGGGACTATACCGAGGCCAGCATGTCAGAACCGATCCGATTTTACTACCGTGGTGCCGTACAGGAAGTGCGCGACGCCGCCCCTACGCAGACTGTGTTGCAGCACCTGCGCGAGGATTTGCATTGCACGGGCACCAAGGAAGGCTGCGCCGAGGGCGATTGCGGCGCCTGCACGGTGGTCATCGGCAGCCTGGTCGATGGCCAGGTCGAGATGAAGGCCGTCAACGCCTGCATCCAGCTCACGCCTACCCTCGATGGCAAGGCCCTGTTTTCCGTGGAAGACTTGCAGCAGTCCGACGGCGCCCTGCACCCGGTGCAGCAGGCGATGGTCGAATGCCACGGTTCCCAGTGCGGCTTTTGCACACCCGGTTTTGTCATGTCCTTGTGGGGCATGTATCTGGAAAAAAACGGCGAGACGCCCACGCGCTGTGAAATCGACGACACCCTGTCGGGCAATCTGTGCCGCTGCACGGGCTACCGGCCCATCATCGATGCGGCCAGACGCATGGGCGAACTGCCACATGTGGCATTCGACCGCGATGCGTTGCGAGTGCAATTGCAGGCGCTGCAGCGCGGCAGCGCGACCACCTATGAACATGACGGCCAGCACTTCCACGCGCCGCGCACCATTGAGGAACTGGTGACGCTGCGCGCGGAAAAGCCGCAAGCGTGTCTGTTGGCTGGCTCCACCGATGTGGGCTTGTGGGTGACCAAGCAACTGCGCGACCTGGGCGACATCATTTATCTGGGCAACGTGGCCGCACTGAAAAGCATCGCCGTGAACGATGGCAAGCTGCACATCGGCGCCGGCGCCAGCCTCAACGATGCTTATGCGGCACTGTGCCAGCATTATCCCGATGAGCTGTCGGAACTGTGGCAGCGCTTTGCTTCCTTGCCGATCCGCAACGCGGGTACTTTGGGCGGCAATGTGGCCAATGGCTCACCGATCGGCGACTCGATGCCGTGGCTGATTGCGCTGGGCAGCGAGATCGTGTTACGCGGTCCTGCTGGCCAGCGCAGCATGCCGCTGGAACATTTTTATCTTGGCTATCAAAAGAAGGATCTGCAGCCCGGCGAATTCGTCGAAGCCGTAGGCGTGCCCTTGCCGCGTGCCGACGTGCATTTCCGCACGTATAAACTGGCCAAGCGCTTCGACCAGGATATCTCGGCCGTGTGCGCCGCGTTTGCCTTTGAACTCGAGGGCGAGCGCATCATCGATGCGCGCATCGCCTTTGGCGGCATGGCGGCCACGCCGCAGCGCGCCGCGCAAACGGAAGCATTCTTGCGGGGACAGGCGTGGAATGAGGATAACCTCGTCATCGCCATGCGTTTGCTGGCCGACGATTACGCGCCCTTGTCCGACATGCGCGCGTCGAACACCTACCGCATGACGACGGCGCAAAACCTGCTGCGCCGCTTCTGGCTGGAAACTCGCCCCGGTGCGCCGCTGCTGCCCACTGCCGTCAACGCCTACGCTTGCCGCGCCTGAAAGGACCAGCATGAACCATCCTGCCACGCCCGAATTGCAAGCGGCCGCCTGGGCCGCCGTGGGCAAGCCCAGCCCACATGAATCGGCGCAATTGCATGTGCTGGGGCAAGCCACGTACACGGACGATATCGCCGAACTGCAAGGCACCTTGCACGCGGCGCTGGGCTTGTCGCAAAAGCCCCACGCGCGCATCACGGCCATGGACCTGTCCGCCGTGCGCGCTGCCGCCGGTGTTGTCGCCGTCTATACGGCACACGACATTCCCGGTACCAATGATTGCGGCCCCATCATCCATGACGACCCCATCCTGGCTGCGGAACTGGTGCAATACGTGGGCCAGCCCATTTTCATCGTGGTGGCTGATACGCATGACCATGCGCGCCGCGCGGCCCGCCTGGCGCAGGTGTCGTACGATGAATTGCCTGCGATCATGACGCCGCAAGCGGCCAAGGCAGCACAATCGTATGTGCTGCCGCCGATGCAGCTGACGCGCGGCAACTACCAGGCCGCGTTCGAGGACGCGCCGCACGTGGTCAAGGGGCAGCTGTATGTGGGCGGGCAGGAACAGTTTTATCTGGAAGGACAGATTTCCTACGCCATCCCGAAGGAAGCGCAGGGCATGCTGGTGCTGTGTTCGACCCAGCATCCGAGCGAGATGCAGCACGTGGTGGCGCATGCGCTGGGCGTGCATTCGCACAACGTCACCGTCGAATGCCGGCGCATGGGCGGCGGTTTCGGCGGCAAGGAATCGCAATCGGCCCTGTGGGCGGCGGCCGCATCGATCGCGGCGGCGAAACTGAAGCGCCCCGTGAAACTTCGCGCCGACCGCGACGACGACATGCTGGTGACGGGCAAGCGCCACTGTTTTTATTATGAATACGAAGTGGGCTACGACGATGAGGGCCGTATCCTTGCCGCCAAGGTCGACATGACCACGCGCGCGGGATATTCGGCCGACTTGTCCGGCCCCGTCGCCACGCGCGCCGTCTGCCACTTCGACAACACCTATTACCTGTCCGACGTGGATATCCGCGCCGCCTGCGGCAAGACGAATACGCAGTCGAACACGGCATTCCGGGGCTTCGGCGGTCCGCAGGGCGCCATTGCTATCGAGTACGTCATCGATGAAATCGCCCGCCACTTGCAACGCGATGCGCTCGATATCCGACTGCTCAATTTCTACGGCCGCAACGATGTGGAAGGGCGCAATGTCACGCCGTATGGCCAGAAAATCGTCGACAATGTTATTCATGAACTCGTCGCCGAACTGGAAGCGAGCAGCGATTATCGCGCACGCCGCCGCGCCATCGATGCCTTCAACGAGGCCAGCCCCATCCTGAAAAAGGGCTTGGCATTTACGCCCTTGAAATTCGGCATCGCCTTCAACGTCACGCATCTGAACCAGGCCGGTGCTCTCGTGCACGTTTATGTCGATGGCTCCGTGCTGGTCAACCATGGCGGCACGGAAATGGGACAGGGCATCAATACCAAGGTCATGCAAGTGGTGGCGCACGAACTGGGCCTGGACCTGGACAAGGTGCGCGCCACGGCCACCGATACGAGCAAGGTGGCGAACACCTCGGCCACGGCGGCTTCCACCGGCGCCGACCTGAACGGCAAGGCGGCGCAGGACGCGGCGCGCCAGATCCGTGAACGCCTGGCCGAGTACGCGGTCAAACTGTACGGCGACGAAACGGGCGCTGTGCGCTTCTTCGACAACCATATCCACGTCAATGGTCACACCGTGCCGTTTGCCGAGCTGGTGCAGAAGGCGTATCTGGCTCGTGTGCAACTGTGGTCGGACGGTTTTTATGCCACGCCTGGCTTGTCGTGGGATGCGAAGACGATGACGGGCCATCCGTTTTCCTACTATGCGTATGGCGCGGCCGTGGCCGAAGTGGTGGTCGATACCTTGACGGGCGAATGGAAGTTGCTGCGTGCGGACGCCTTGTACGATGCAGGCCAGTCCTTGAACCCCGCGATTGATCTGGGTCAAGTGGAGGGCGCATTTATCCAGGGTATGGGCTGGCTGACGACGGAGCAGCTGTGGTGGAATGTGGCGGGCAAGCTGATGACGCACGCGCCGTCGACGTACAAAATTCCCGGCATTTCCGATTGCCCGGAAGATTTTCGCGTCAAGCTGTTCCAGAACCGCAACGTGGAGGACAGCATCCACCGTTCCAAAGCCGTGGGCGAGCCACCGCTGCTGCTGCCGTTTTCCGTCTTTTTTGCCATCCGCGACGCCATTTCCAGCGTGGGCCATCACGCCGTGCAGCCTCCGCTGAATGCGCCCGCCACCAGCGAGGAAATCCTCAAGGCGGTGATGGCCGTGCAAGCGGCGCATGCCGGCGCATAGGAGCAGACGATGAGCGACTGGCTGACAGCGATGGACGACGACACGCAGGCATCTGTGCTGGTGACGGTCGCCCTGGTCGAAGGTTCCGGACCGCGCGAGGCGGGCGCGAAGATGCGCGTCAGTCTCGATGGCCAAGTCGATACCATTGGTGGTGGCCACCTGGAATTGCGCGCCGTGGAAATTGCCAAGACCATGCTGGCCACGAGCGATACCCATGCGCGGCTCGAGCGTTTCGCGCTGGGTCCCAGCCTGGGACAATGTTGCGGCGGCGTCGTCTGGCTAGCGTTCGAGTATGTCGATGCCAGCCTGCATGCGTTGCTGGCCGCCTTGCGCGAACGCCGCCAGCACGACAGCTGGCGTTTGACGGCGCTCGATGGTAAACCCGCCTCGGCCCTGTTCGACGCTGCCGGTAGCTTGATCGCCGGCACTGGCGAACAGGCGCCTGACACGTTTTTGCGCGAGCGCACAACCCATGTCGCTCAGGATGGCAAAGGGCGGCGCTGGCTGGTCGACCCTTGCCTGGCGCCACGTGCCCATTTGACCTTGTTCGGCGCCGGCCACGTGGGCGCCGCCATCGTGCGTGCGCTGGCCCACTTGCCCTGTAATATCACTTGGGTCGATGAGCGCGAAGACATGTTTCCCAAGCAACTACCTGATAATGTACGCATCGCCGCCACCGATACGCCCGAGGAATTTGTCGCTATGGCGCCACCCAGTGGCAGTTTTCTCGTCATGACGCACAGCCATGCGCTTGATCAACGCTTGACGCAAGCCATCATGGAGCGTGAGGATGCGGGCTGGTTCGGGCTGATCGGTTCGCACACGAAACGCAAGCAGTTCGAGCACCGCCTGCAGGCGCGCGGCGTGCCGGATGAGCGCATTGCCGCCATGGTCTGCCCGATCGGCATGCCTGGCATCCGCAACAAGGCGCCGGCCGTGATCGCCGCGTCCGTTGCCTGTCAATTACTGATGGTGTGGGAAGAGGCGGCCGCTGCCGCCCTGGCCGCACCGCTGCGGCTGGCCTCTGCCAGCGCGCCGCCGCGACGCCCAACACGCGCCGCCATTCACCCGTTATAGAAAGAAGTCATGCCGATTGTTCCTGCCACATTGCAAGCTTACCGAGCCAGCTTGCTGCACTTCCACGCCGATCCCGCCTTCAGCGAGGAGGCGCATGCCTGGCATGCGGACGGCTTGCTGATCGTGGCCGATGGCAAGGTCGTGGCCGCCGGCGATTACGTGCAGTTGCAGCCGACTTTGCCGCCCGGCACTCAGATCGTCGATTACCGGGGCAAGCTGATCGTGCCGGGTTTCATCGATACGCACTTGCACTTCCCGCAGACGGAAATGATCGCCTCGCCCGCACCGGGTTTGCTGCCGTGGCTGGAAACGTACACTTTTCCCACCGAGCGCGCGTTTGAGAATCCCGAGCATGCGCGCAACGTGGCCGAATTTTTCCTCGACGAACTGCTGCGCTGCGGCACCACCACGGCGATGGTATATGGCAGCGTGCATCCGCAATCGGTCGATGCCTTCTTTGGCGCCAGCGAGGCGCGCGGCTTGCGCATGGTGGCGGGCAAGGTCATGATGGACCGCAATTGCCCCGAGTTCCTGCGCGATACGGCCGAGTCAGGCGCGCGCGAAAGCGAAGAGCTGATCCGGCGCTGGCACAAGCACGGCCGCTCGCTGTACGCGATCACACCGCGTTTCGTGCCGACCTCGACGAATGAACAGATGCATCTGGCGGGCGAGCTGGCGCGCGCCTACCCGGATACGTATCTGCAAACCCACGTGTCGGAAAACGAGGATGAATGCCGCTGGGTACGCGAGCTGCACCCGCAGGCGCGCAGCTACCTCGATGTGTATGACCACTACGGCATGCTGCGCCCGCGCGCCATGTTCGGCCATTGCATCTGGCTCGATGAGCGCGACCGCGCGCGCATGGCGGAAACGTCGTCGGCGGCCGCCATTTGTCCTACGTCCAACCTGTTCCTCGGTAGCGGCCTGTTCGATTTCGAGCGGGCCGATGCGGCGAAAGTGCTGCTGTCGCTGGCCACCGATGTGGGCGGCGGTACCTCGTTCTCAATGTTGCAAACAATGAACGAAGCCTATAAAGTAGCACGCTTGAAAGGCAGCTATCTGCCCGCCTTGCGCATGTTTTACCTGGCGACCCTGGGCGCGGCGCGCGCCATGCAGCTGGAAGGCACTCTGGGCAATTTCACGGCAGGCACGGAAGCGGACTTCATCGTGCTCGACAAGCAATCGACGCCGCTCCTCGAGCGCCGCACGGCTGGCTGTCAAAGCCTGGAGGAATTGCTGTTTGTCTTTGCGCTGCTGGGCGATGACCGCGCCGTGGCCGCCACCTATTCGGGCGGGCAATGCGTGCATGTGCGGGGGCAGGGCTGACCTACCCGTTGTTCAACACGAATTATCCTGAGCGAGAACGCGAATGCACAAGAAACTCACTGGCCTGGCGCTTGGCGCCGCGCTGGCATTGACCGGAACGGCGCAGGCCGCCAAAGCCGTGCCCACCCCGTCTTCCAACGAAGCGGCCACCGCGCGCCATTTCGCCGCCCTGCTTGCTGGTGCGCAGCCGAAGACAGCCGAGCTGAGCCTGTTCTTTTCCATGATGCCCAAGGGCGGCGACTTGCATCACCATTACTCGGGCGCCATCTACGCCGAGCAATTCCTCGACTGGGTCGACAAGGAAAACTATTGCGTCAACAAGACAACGTACCGCATTGAAAGCAACAAGGACGTCGTGGCGGCCGAGCGCGCCAAACCAGCCGCGCAGCGTGGCTGCCTGTCGTCCACGGAAGTGTTTGCCGACGCGGGCCTGTATGCGGAATTGCTGCAGCGCTGGTCGACCAAGGATTTCTATAACCACAGCGCCATCCAGACGCCGCCGGACCGCACTTTTTTTGACACCTTCGGCTACTTCGGTCCCGTCGCGTCGAGCAACACGGCCGACGGCCTGAAAACCCTGAAGCAGCGCGCCATCGCGGAAAACCTCAGCTACATCGAGACGATCTTCGAGCTGTCGCCATTCGTGCAAAACGCGCAGTTCGACCAGCAGGTGCTGGCGCCGGGCTTGCAGCCGGCAGCGTTGCAAGCCGTGCTGGCCAACTGGACGCAGAATCTGGAGCAGGATGCCAGCTTCCAGAAAAGCATCACCGCCTACAATGACAACGTCAACGCCAGCAGCGCCGGCATCGACGATGTGAACTTCACCATGCGTTACCAGGCGTATGTGCTGCGCTTCCTGTCGCCATCGCAAGTGTTCTCGTCCATGGTGGCCGCATTCAAGGCCGCCAGCCTGAATCCGCTGCTGGTGGGCGTGAACATCGTGGGCCAGGAAAGCGTGAATGTGTCCATGCGCGATTACAGCCTGCACATGGAAATGTTCAAGTTCCTCAAGGCCAAATATCCAAACGTGAAGATCGCCCTGCACGCCGGCGAGCTGGCGCTGGGCATGGTGCCGCCGGAAGGCATGGCATTCCATATCGCCGAAGCCGTCGATGTGGCGGGCGCCGACCGTATCGGCCACGGCATGGATATCGCGTACGAAAACAATGCGCTGTCGACCATGCAGAAGATGCGCGAACGGGGCATCCCCGTGGAAGTGAATCTGACCAGCAATGATTACATACTCGGTATCAAGGGGCAGGCACATCCGATCACCCTGTACCGCAAGTATGGCGTGCCGTTCGTCATTTCCACCGATGACGCGGGCGTCTCGCGCAATACCTTGTCGAACGAATATGTGCTGTTTGCCAGCCAGTACAAGACCGATTATGCGGAAATCAAAAAGCTGTCGTATAACAGCCTGCGCTATTCCTTCCTGGCGGAAGCGGACAAGCAGCGTTTGCTGAAAGCGCTTGATGCCCGTTTTACCCGTTTTGAAGCGCAAATTGCCGCGGCCGACAAGGCAGGCAAGGGCGGCAAACCGTAAGTTGCGCGACGTTCAGAACTGATACTCTTAAATGGCCGGATATTCCGGCCATTTTTTTTCTCATCTTAAATATCGTGCTGTTATTTTGTTAATTTTGTGGCGGCCATGCGACACAATTAACGGCAGATACACGACTTTATCCGATTTCATGGATGAATCAATTTCAAGTACATATTGCTCATTTATAATCACGCGCCATAAGCCCGGACGCTGTCATCACGATATCAATCCAGCTAGTTACCCTATGCTATTTATATTTTAAATATATAAATATGTAAAAAAAATCGTATTTGTCATCCATTTTTTGATGATGCATAGTGAGATGAAGATGATATTAAAAAGTCACAATTCATCTGGGCGATATCGTATGAAGATGGGTATTTGCAGTAAATAAAGGTGAGATACAGAGTGAAACAAACAGTCGCGCAGCTAAATGACGACATTCTTCTGTATTTTGCCGCCGTGTCACAGTCTTGAAATATTTAACAATTACACTCGCGGCTTGCCATGTTAGCCGGGTAAGCATGTGGAATGAATGACACAGGTGCTAGCGCCCTGGGTCGTACGGATCGGTCGCAGTTTTCTTCCGCCGTAATTGTCTGGATAGGAATAGTTGTGATGTGTGGAGCGGCGTTTTGAGATGGTCTTGTCAGGACCGCAGCCAGTCCAGCCGGCGTAACAGTTGCAGCATCGTAAAGAGGAAATGTTGTGTTTGTGTTGCTGTGCGGCGCAGCCGGACGGTGGGGCAATCCAGGATTTTCAAAAAATAATAGTCTTTTCTGGGGTTAAAGATGATCAATCACAAGCGACTTCGGCTGACGCAAATCGCGTTAAGCCTGTCTATTGCACTGGCAGCGGCACCATCGTTCGCACAGAACACTACGTCTTCCATTGGCGGCCGTATCTCGGCCACTGACGGCAAGCCGGCAGCTGGCGCGCAAGTCAATATCGTTCACGTTGAGTCCGGTTCGGCCAGCAACGTGACCACCGATGCAGAAGGCCGTTATGTTGCACGCGGCCTGCGCGCTGGCGGTCCTTACACCATTACCATTACCAAGAATGGCGTGGTTGAAAAACGCGAAGGCGTATATATCGCCCTGGCGGAAACAGCCAACGTCGACGCCACGCTGGGCTCCGACATGCAAGTGGTGAAAGTCAGCACCAATGCCATCCGCAACCAGGTGTTTAACCGTAACAACATGGGTGCCGGCACCAATATCGGCCCTACCGAACTGGCTACCCAGGCATCGATCTCGCGCAGCCTGCAAGACTATGCCCGCGCCGACCCACGCTTGTCGCAAACCGACAAAGAGCGCGGCGAAATCTCCGTTGCCGGTCAAAACTCGCGCTACAACTCGATGACGATTGACGGCGTGGCCGTAAACGACACGTTCGGCCTGGAAGCGTCCGGTACGGCTACTGGCAAACAACCGATCTCGATCGAAGCGATCCAGTCGGTGCAAGTTAACGTTGCCAACTATGACGTTACCCAAAAAGGCTACACCGGTGCGAACGTCAACGCTGTAACCAAATCGGGCACCAACAAGGTCAAGGGCAGTGTCTACTACGCTTTCCGTAACGACACCATGTCGGGCGACCGTTACAACAGCACCGACGATACTTATTACGCACCGCCAAAATCGAAAGACACCACCAAGGGTATTACCCTGGGCGGCCCGCTGATCGAAGACAAGCTGTTCCTGTTTGCCAACTACGAAAAAACCACCAGCTCGCGCGGCGCGCCAGCATTCGGTCCTGTCGGCAGCGCACAGACCAACGTTGCCATTACCCAAGGCGCCATCGATAGCGCGGTTGCTATTGCCAAGGACAAATACGGTATCGATGCCGGTACTTCGGCAGTTCCTGCAGGTTCCGAATTCACGGCGACGGAAAAGTTGCTCAAGCTGGACTGGAATCTGACCGACACCCAGCGCATGATGCTGCGTTACACCAAGACTGAACAGTCCGAGCCGATTTACACCGGTTTTTCCGGCACTGGCTTGTCGCTGAGCTCGTACTGGTATGACCAGAACAAGAGCCTGGAAACCCTGGTTGGTCAATGGACCGCCGAGTGGACCCCGACCTTCTCGACCGAAGTCAAAGTGTCGTCGCGCGACTACGACAGCGTACCGCGCAACAACGCTTATCTGCCGGCAATCGGCCTGCAGTTCAGCGGCGCGCTGCCAGCTGGCGCACCTTCGAGCCTGGCTACCGGCAACCGCTTCCTGAACTTTGGTACTGAACAGAGCCGTCAGCGTAACATTCTTGGTACAAAAACCAAGGATTTCTACGCAGCCGGTACATGGTCGCTGGGCGACCATGAAGTCAAGTTCGGCACCGACTACAGCAAGAACGATATCTATAATGCGTTCCTGCAAAACGTCAACGGTAACTACACCTTCGGCTGTATTAACAGCAGCGCCACGTTTGCCTATTCGTTCGGCGCCATCAACTGCGGTTCTGCCACGGCAGCGCAATTGCAGGCAGCCGTGCTGGAAAACTTCAGCCGTGGCCGTCCTAGCTCGTACACCTATCAGGTGCCACAAGCAGGCCGTACGCTGGACGATGCCGTGGCGACGTTCTCGCTGAAAAACATCGGCCTGTTCCTGCAAGATACTTGGGAAGTCAACAAGCAGCTGACGTTGACCGCCGGCCTGCGCATCGACGGCACCCGCATTGGCGAAAAGCCGATCTACAATGCGCGTGCAGCACAGGCAACTGTCGCTCGTACCACGCCTAACGGTCGTCAGACCGGCGGTTTTGGTATCGATAACTCGCATACCATCGACGGCGAAAACCTGTATCAGCCACGTTTTGGCTTCAACTACAAGCTGGAATCGGCGCGTCCGACGCAAATCCGCGGCGGCTTCGGCTTGTTCCAGGGTGCGGCGATGAGCGTCTGGCTGGGCAATCCTTACCAGAATACCGGTATGGCAACCCAGAACATTACCTGCGCTTCGTCGGCCGGCACTTGCCCGACCACCGATGGCTTCTTCAATGCCGATCCAACCAAGCAGCCAACGAGCGTGCCAGCGGTTATCCCGGCAATGAAGGTCGATGCCCTGAGCACGAACCTGGCGCAACCATCGGTATGGAAAGCCAACCTGGCCATCGAACATGAGCTGCCATGGATGGGCCTGATTGTCAGCGCGGAATACCTGCGTTTCCAGACCAAGAGCGCGATTTACTATGAAGAGCTGAACATGGGCGCGCCAACGGCAACCGGTAGCGATGGCCGTCCAATGTACTATGGTCCTAACGCCTACAATACGGCTTGCTGGAATACAAATGGCGCCCTGATCGGCGGCGCCAATTGCAGCGCCTTGACCAAGGCTGGCAGCAATGCCGCCTTCGGCCAGGTGCTGATGGCTAAAAATACCGACAAGGGCGAGTCGAACGTGCTGACCCTGTCGGTGCGCAGCCCGACTCGTGATGGCCTGTCGTGGGGCTCGTCGTACACCTACACCGATGGCACTGAAGTATCGCCGCTGACGTCGTCGACCTCGAGCTCGAACTGGGGCGGCCGTGCCGTCTTCAATCCGAACGAGAATGTTGCGTCGAACTCGAACTATCTGGTCAAGGATCGCTTTACCGCCAACGTCAACTGGCAAAAACGTTTCTTCGGCGAATACAAGACCACGTTCGGTCTGTTCTATGAAGGCCGTAGCGGCAAGCCGTACAGCTGGACCGTCAACAATGACTTGAACGGTGACGGCCTGGCTGGCAACGACCTGATGTACATCCCTAGCGCGCCAGGTTCGGGCGAAGTGGTGTTCTCCGGTGCGACGCCGGCAGCGCGCGCCGCCAACGAGGCAGCGTTCTGGAAAGTGGTCAACGCCAATGGCGATCTGCGTAAAGCCAAAGGTGGCGTAATCGGCCGTAACGAGAGCTTTTCTCCATGGACCAACAGTTTCGACGTGCGCATGAGCCAGGAAGTACCGGGCTTCTTCAAAGGTAACAAAGGCATCATTACCTTCGATATCCTGAACGTTGGTAACCTGCTGAACCGCAAATGGGGCCGCATCAATGAAGTGGGCTTCCAGGGCGCCGGTGGCCAGGTGCGCAGCTTCGTTGACTATGCCGGTATGCAAAACGGCAAGTATGTGTACAACACCCGTCCTGTGGTGGAAAGCCTGGAAACGCGTCAAGTCAAAGGCGAATCGCAATGGGCGCTGCAAGCAACGGTCAAGTACGAGTTCTAATCTCGTCCTTGTCCCGTAGCTTGGCAAACTAAAAAACGGCTGGTGGCGACACCAGCCGTTTTTTTATACACAAGATGGTTTACTCTTTTCCCTTTTCAATAAATATCATTCCATGGCTCACTTCCTACGCACTCCGGTCGCTGCCGCGGCCCTGATCCTGACCCTGTCCGCCTGCAGCAACCTGGCGCCTGCGCCGAGCGGCCAGATTGAAGTGAACCTGGTCGCTTTGAACGATTTTCACGGCAACCTCGAGCGCAGCAAATTCAGCTACACGAGCGCCGCCGATACCGAGCGCAAGACGGTGCAGGCGGGCGGCATCGATACTTTGTCCGGTGCATTGACGGCGTGGCGCCGTGAAGACGCGCAGCTGATCTTTGTCGGCAATGGCGACCTGGTCGGCGCCAGCCCCGCCATGTCGGCGCTGTGGGCGGACGAACCGAGCATCGTGGCCATGAACATGCTGGGCATGAAGGCCAGCTCCGTCGGCAACCATGAATTTGACCAGGGCAAGGCGGAATTGCTGCGCCAGCAGCGCGGCGGCTGCGAGTCCTCGCGCGCCGACAAGGCGTGCAAGTTCACGCCTGACTTCAAGGGCGCCAGCTATACCTATATGGCGGCCAATGTGATCGACACGCAAACGGGCAAGTCCCTGCTGCCCGCCTACCGCATCGAAGAGGCGCATGGCGTCAAGGTGGGCCTGATCGGCGCCGTACTGAAAGATACGCCGTCCGTCGTGACGGCCGCCGGCATTGCCGGCCTGCAGTTTGGCGATGAAGCGGACGCCATCAACGCCACCTTGCCGCAATTGCGCGCACAAGGCGTGGGCGTGTTCGTCGTGCTGCTGCATCAGGGCGGCGAGACGAAGGAAGCCGTCGACCAGCCCGATTGCAGCCACTTGAAGGGCGAAGTGGTCGATGTGGTGAAACGCCTCGACCCGGCGATTCAACTGGTCATCAGCGGCCATTCGCACCAGGGCTATCTGTGCCGTGTCGATGGCCGCCTGGTGACGCAGGCACAGATGGGCGGACACATGCTGACGCGCATCAAGCTCAAGGTCGATCCCGTCAAAAATGCACTGATCGATGCCAGCGCGCAAAACGTCGTCATGCTGCCGGGCATGTATGAGCCGGACCCGGCAGTGGCAGCCTACCTGGAATCGGTCAAGCAGCGCAGCGCGGCGGAACTGTCGCGTCCCGTGGCCGTCATTGCCGTGCCGAACGTGGGCCGCAGCACCAAGGGCAGTGGCGCTTCCCCACTGGGCGACCTGGTGGCCGACAGCACCCTGTTCGGCGCACGCGCCGCCGGGGCGCAAATCGGCCTGATGAATAATGGCGGCATCCGCAAGGACCTGGAGGCGGGCGCCGATCTGATGACCAACGTGGGCCAGAACCAGGCCGTGGTCCCGTTCGGCAATACCTTGATCGTCGTGAGTCTTTCCGGCGCGCAAATCCGCACCTTGCTCGAGCAGCAATGGCCGGGCGAAGAGGCAGGCGAGGGCAATTTGCTGCAAGTATCCGAAGGTTTTAGCTACCGCTGGGACAGCACGCAGCCGCAAGGCCAGCGCGTGCTGCCGGGCAGCATCATGTTGAATGGCATTCCTCTTGAAGACAATCAACAATACCGTGTCGCCGCCAACAGTTTCCTGGCCGGCGGCGGCGACCGATTTACCGTGCTGGCGGCCGGCACGCGCCGCCTCGACACGGGCGTGCGCGACATCGACGCCTTCAGCGACTATCTGATCTCCCGCGCGCGCGCCGGCAAGCCGGCAGGCAGCGTCACGGCGGCGGGCCGCATCGTGCGCGTCAAATAACATTTACCAGGAAAAACCATGCGTCGCTTATTTGTTTCTGTAGTTCTGTCCAGCCTGTTCGCGGGCACTGCCCACGCGGATTTCACCATTCCCGGCTTTGAGCTGGTGCACACGTCGCCCGTGGAAACGAGCTTGACCAATCCCGACTTGCGCGAGCCTGTTGCCGTATGGAGCGAGCTGTTCGATGGTGCAAAGAAAGAGATCGTCATCGCCCAGTTCTATGCCGTCAGCAAGCCGGGCACGGCTTTTGAAAAAGTGCTGGCCAGCCTGACGGCCGCCGGCCAGCGCGGCGTAAAAATCCGCTTCCTGCTGGACCAGAAGGGCGTGGGCCTGTCGGAAGCGGCCACCATCGCGCAGATCAAGGCGATTCCCAACCTGGACTTGCGCCTGATCGATTTCAACAAGGTGACGGGCAACGGCATCGTGCACGCGAAATACCTGGCCGTCGATGGGCAGGTGGCGTACATCGGCAGCCAGAATTTCGACTGGCGCTCGTTCGAGCACATCCATGAGACGGGCTTGAAAATCACGGAAGCCGCCATGGTTGGCCGGGTGCAGGCGATTTTCGAACAGGATTGGCAAGCCCAGGCATTGACGTCGCAGGGCAGCCGCGCCACGGTGCTCAACAGCAAGGTGGTGCCCGCCAACTACGCGCAGAACGCTTTCCTGCTGGCCAGCCCGAATGCCTACAACCCGGCCGGCGTGGGCGACTCGGAAACGGGTTTGCCCGCCTTGCTGGCGCAAGCGCAAAACGAAGTGCGCATCCAGTTGCTCGACTACGCGCCGCTGTCGTATGGCCCGAACCGCACCCGTCCGTATTACGCCGTGATCGACAACGCCGTGCGCGCGGCCGCGCAGCGTGGCGTGAAAATCAAGCTGATGGTATCAAGCTGGAATACGGAAGCGCCGGCCATTGCCTACCTGAAAAGCCTGGCCCTGTTGCCGAACGTGGAAATTCGCATCGTGACGATTCCTGCGGCATCGACGGGCTTCATTCCGTTTGCGCGCGTGATCCACAGCAAGACCATGACCATCGACGGCAAGCTGGCCTGGATCGGCACGAGCAACTGGGCGGGCGGCTATTTTGACCTGTCGCGCAACCTGGAAGTAGTGCTGCGCAATGAACAGATGGCGCAACGCATCGCCGCGCTGCATGAGCAGACGTGGAGTTCGGCGTATGCGCAGCCTATCGATATCAACAAGCAGTATCCGAAGCCGGCCAAGGCCACGCCGCAAGGCAAGGAGTGAACATGCAAAAACTGTTGAGCGTGCTGGCGCTGGGCGCAGCTTTTGCCTCCAGCAATGTGCTGGCCTGGGGCAACGACGGCCACCGTGCCGTGGGCGCCATCGCCGATCAATTGCTCAAGGGTAGCGCGGCGCAGGCGCAAGTGGCGAAATTGCTGCTGCCTGGCGAAAGCCTGGAAAAGATCGCCAACTGGCCCGATTGCGTGAAGGGCACGTATTGCGGCCCGCAATCGCCGGAAATGCTGAGCTATGTGGCGGCGAACCCCAAGCATGGCGAATACCACTACACGAATGTGCCGTTCCAGAACGCGCACTACCACGACCATGGCGTGGGCACGGCCGACGACGATATCGTGCAAACGCTCAAGCAGGCGATCCTGGTGTTGCAAGGCAAGGCTGATGCGGCCAGCAATCCGCACGGCTTCAGCCAGCGCGAAGCCTTGATTTTGATCACGCACCTGGTGGGCGATATCCACCAGCCGCTACACGTGGGCAATGCGTTTGTTGGCAAGGATGGCCAGTTTTTCGTGCCCGCCACGCAGGCGCAGATCGACGACGTCACCATTTTCAATGCGCGCGGCGGCAACGATTTGCTGCTCGACGATGCGAAGATGACGGCACTGTCCGATGCCGTGATCCCGGCGCAGCTGCCGGACGACGATGGCACGGCCAAGCCGGCAGGCAGCTATCCGAAGTCGCCCACCAAGCCCCTGCATTCGTATTGGGATACCACCGTGGTCGATTACGCCATGCGCCGCCTGAGCACGCGCACGCCGCAGCAGTTCGCCCGCACCGTGATCGCCAGCCAGCCACAAGTGAGCGGCAACACCGGTGACCCTGCCACCTGGCCGTATCAGTGGGCCGATGCCTCGTTGGCGGCCTCAAAAATTGCTTTCACGGACGTGGTGGCCGGTCCGGCCACGCAGCAGACGAGCCGCAAGGGCGAAGTCTACAACGTCTGGAGCTTGAACGTGCCGGACAATTATCCCGTGCCCAGCTCGGCGCTGGCGAAGCAGCAGCTGATCGAGGGCGGCTATCACCTGGCGGCCGTGCTGCAGGCGATCTGGCCGCAGTAACGATGTCATTCGAAAGCGGCCTGCGGGCCGCTTTTTTTATGCCAGGGTGACGCCAATTCCCATTTCGCGGTAGGGCGCCACCAGGGCGTCGTCCACGTCGCGGTGCACGATGATGTCGTTGACCTGGCTCAAGGGCGCAATCTGGAACGGCGAAGCTGTATTGAACTTTTCCGGCGAGGCCAGCACGACGGTACGGGCCGACGCGTCGCTGAGCGCGCGTTTTACGCACGCTTCTTCATAATCCCCGGTGGTGATGCCCGCTTGCGGATGCAGGCTGGACACGCCCATGAAGTACAGGTCTGCGCGGATGCGGCCGATGGCTTCCACGGTGGCCGCGCCGACGCCCACGATCGAGTGCTTGTACAAACGCCCGCCCAGCATCAGCACCTCGATGCCTGGGTGATTCACCAGTTCGATGGCAATCGATGGGCTGTGCGTGACGATGGTGGCGCGCAACTCGCGCGGCAGCTGGCGCGCCAGTTGCACGGCGGTCGTGCCGCCGTCGAGAAATACCACTTGCCCCGTTTGTATCATGGCGCCCGCCGCACGGCCGATGGCGGGCTTGGCTTCCGGCGAAAGCTGTTCGCGGGCCGCAAACGGCGCCAGCGCGGGCGAACTCGGCAGCAAGGGCAGGGCGCCGCCGTGCACCCGCTCCAATAACCCTTCCTTTGCCAGCTCGCGCAGGTCGCGCCGTATGGTGTCTTCCGACAAGCCCAGGGCATCGCTGACTGCCTTGGCGACGATCTGTCCTTCGCGCTGGAGCAAGTCCAGCAGATATTGTTTGCGTTGATGTGTTAGCACGGTTTTTCTTGTATTTTCTTGATATTGCACGAGTTTGCATGATAAAGTCGAAAAAGACAAGCACAAGGAGACGACATGCACAAAGAAAATAGCAAACAGGAACGGGTCCGCATCCAGGACGTGCAAACCCTGTCGCACGACTGGTATCTGCTGCAAAAAACCACGTTCGACTACCTGCGCCATGATGGCCGGTGGCAGACGCAGACGCGGGAAACCTATGACCGTGGCGACGGGGCCACCATCCTGCTCTACAATAAAATCAAGCGCACGGTGATCCTGATCCGCCAGTTCCGCTTTCCCACCTATCGCGCAGGCCACGATGGTTTCCTCATCGAATCAGCGGCCGGCTTGCTGGAAGAGGCCAGTGCGGAGCAGCGCATCCGTGCCGAGGTGGAAGAGGAAACCGGTTACCGGGTGGGACAGGTGCACAAGGTCTTCGAAGCCTTCATGAGCCCCGGCTCTGTGACGGAGCGCCTGCATTTCTTTGTTGCCGAATACGATCCCGCCAGCCGCATCGGCGATGGCGGCGGCCTGGTACACGAAGGCGAAGATATCGAAGTGCTGGAATTATCGCTGGCGCAGGCCATGCGCATGGTCGCCGATGGGCGCATCTGCGACGGCAAGACCATCATGCTGCTGCAGCATGCGCAGCTGCAACTGATGCCGGTCAAACAAGGCATGCAGATCCTCGTTGCCGGCCCGTATCGCTCCGGCACGGGCGACGATCCCGCCCTGATGGCGGCGAATGTGGCGGCCATGGAAGCCGTCTGCCTGCCGCTGTATGCCAAGGGGCACATGCCCGTGCTCGGTGAATGGCTGGCCTTGCCAATGCTGGCGCTGGCCGGTTCTGAACAAGTAGGCGACAGCGTCTACGAAGCAATGTTTCATACGCATGCGAAGCGCTTGCTCAGCCATTGCGATGCCGTGCTGCGCATTGGCGGCGCGTCCCAGGGGGCCGACCAGATGGTGGAAGTGGCGCGCAGCCTGGGTCTTGCCGTGTTTTTCTCGCTGGACGAGATTGCTCAGGCATAAAAAAAGCGAAGCCCGCAGGCTTCGCTTTTTTGTCTGCGCTCGCTGAAACTTAGCGCGATTTGACGAAGGGGATACCGATAGCCTTCGGCGCGATGGATTTCGCCATCAAGCCCGCCAGCACGATCACGGTGACGACGTACGGCACCATCTGGATCAGCGAGCCGGGGATGCGGCCCACGACGGGCAAGTCCACGCCTTCGATCTGGATCTGGATGGCGGCGAAGAAGCCGAACATCAGACAGCCGAGGAAGGTGTAGACGGGACGCCAGTTGCCGAACACCATGGCCGTCAAGGCCAGGTAGCCGGCGCCGGCCGACATGTCGCGCAGGAAGAAGCCGCTTTGCACGATGGCCAGATACGCGCCCGAGAACGAACACAGGATGCCGGCCACCAGCATGGCCAGGTAGCGCGTCGCTTCCACGCTCACGCCGGCCGAGTCGGCCGCATGCGGATTTTCACCGCAGGCGCGCAGGCGCAGGCCGAAGCGCGTGTGGTACAGCAGCCAGTGCACGAGCGGGATCAGCAGGAAGGCCACGTAGACGAGGATGGAATGGCCGCCGATCAGATGGGCATACACCCAGCCGATGAAGGGGATGTGCTCCACGTATTGCGTGCCCGGCAAGACCACGTCGAACAGCCGCGCCGAACCGAGGTCGGGCGTGCGGCCGCCTTGCTGGAAGAAGAATTGCGCCAGTACGAACGTCAGTCCGCTCATGGCGATGTTGATCGCCATGCCGGCCACCAGCTGGTTGCCCTTTTGCGTGATGCTGACGTAGGCCTGCAGCAGGGCCAGGGCCACGCAGACGAGCATGCCGGCAGCCATGCCGTAATACGGGTTTTGCGTCGTATAGGCCACGGCGGCGGAAGCAAACGCGCTGGCCAGGATCTTGCCTTCCAGGCCGATGTCGATCATGCCACTGCGTTCGGCAAACAGGCCGGCCATGGCGGCAAAGATCAGGACGGGCGCATTGCGCACGGTCGATACCAGGATGCTGGCGAATTGAAAGTCGTCGAGTGTCATGGTGTTAGCCTTTGGTGCGCTTGAGCAGGGCGGAAATGGCCGGTGCGTAGAAGTTTTCCATGGCGCCGCAGAACAGGATGATCAAGCCCTGGATGAAAATGAACGTTTCGGTCGGGATATTCGGTTTTTCCAGCGACAAGTCGAAACCGCCCTGGATCAGCGCGCCGAACAGCACGGCCGACAGGAAGATGCCGACCGGATGCTGGCGGCCCATCAGGGCGATGGCGATGCCGATGAAGCCGGCGCCGCCGACGAAGTTCAGCGACAAATAATGCGTCGATCCCATGATGGAATTGACGGAACCCAAGCCCGCCAGCGCGCCCGAGATTAGCATGACGATGATGATCATCTTGCTGATCGACACGCCCGCATAGTGGGCCGCATGCTTGTTCAGGCCCGTGGCGCGCAGCTTGAAGCCCCACGACGAGCGCCACACCATCACGCCATAGATCACCAGCGCGGCGATCGCCAAAATAAAACTGATGTTCAGCGGCGTGTCGCCCAAGGACGGGAACCAGGTACTTAAGCGCGGCATTTCGCCGCTTTCCGCAAACACGCGGCTGGCCGTGTTCTGCTCGCCCGGCGGAATCAGATACTTCACGATAATGAAGTTCATCAGGCTGGCGGCGATGAAGTTGAACATGATGGTGGTGACGACGATGTGGCTGCCGCGCTTGGCTTGCAGGTAGCCGGGCAGGAAACCCCACAGCGCGCCGAACAGGGCCGCACCGATCATGGCTGCCGGTATCAATAGCCAGGCGGGCAGGGTCTGATCGAAGGCCAGCATGGCGACAGTAAGGCCCAGGCCGCCGATATACATCTGGCCTTCGGAACCGATATTGAACAGGCCGGCCTGCATCGCCACGGAGACTGACAGGCCCGTGAAAATGAAGGTGCTGGCGTAGAACAGGGTGTAGCTCAAGCCTTCCGGATTGAGGATGGCGCTGTGGACGAGGATGGACAGCGATTCGGCCGGGTCTTCGCCCAGCATATAAATCACCAAGGCCGCGACCAGCAAGGCCGACAGCAGGTTTAACATGGGCATGACAAAGGCTGTCGCCCAGCGTGGCAAGTCGTTATTCATGATTTATGCATTCCCCCCATCAACAGACCGATGCGGGTGGTATCGAATTCTTCAATTTTCAGTTCGCCGGTGATGCGTCCGCCGCACATGACGAGGATGCGGTCGGCCAGCGCCCGCACTTCTTCCAGTTCGACGGACACCAGCAGGATCGCCACGCCTGCGTCGCGCAGGGCCAGCAATTGCGTATGGATGCTTTCGATGGTGCCGATGTCGACGCCGCGCGTGGGCTGACCCACCAGCATCAGTTTCGGCTTGGCCAGTACTTCGCGCGCGATCACCACCTTTTGCTGGTTGCCGCCCGACAGCAAGCCGATGCGCAAGTCCGGATTGGCCGGACGCACGTCGAAGGTTTTCAGCAGTTCCGCGCAGCGGGCGCCGATGGCCTTGAAGTTGAACAGGCCCCAGCGGTTTTTCAGGTGGTCCTGGTAACCGAGGATGGTGTTTTGCATGACGGAGAAATTCTTTACCACGCCATCGCGCAAGCGGTCTTCAGGAATGTGGGCGATGCCCAGCTCACGGAAGGCCAGCGGCAAGCCATCGGCATCGTGGCGCTTGGCAAACGGCAAGTCCTTGTCGAGAAAACGCAGCTTGCCCGAGGTGGGCAAACGCATGCCGGACAGAATTTCCAGCAGCTCGCTTTGGCCATTGCCCGACACGCCCGCGATGGCGACGATTTCGCCGGCGCGCAAGTTGAAACCTATGTCGGCCAGCAATTTGACTTGCTGCTCGTCGGCCAGTTGCAGACCGTCCACTTCCAGCACCATGGCGCCCGGATTGTACGGTGCACGCGGCAAATGGCTCTGGATGGGGCGGCCGACCATCATGTTGGCCAGTTCCTCTTTCGAGGTGCCGGCGGTCGCCACGGCGCCGACCACCGTGCCGCCGCGCATGACGGTGACGTTATCGGTGATTTCCAGGATCTCCTGCAGCTTGTGCGTGATCAGGATGATGGTCTTGCCCTGCTCCTTGAACAGGCGCAGGATTTCAAACAGCGACGCTGTTTCCTGGGCCGTCAGCACGGCCGTCGGCTCGTCGAGGATCAGGATATTGGCGCTGCGGTAAATCTGCTTGAGGATTTCCACGCGCTGCTGCGCGCCGACGGACAGGTCTTCGATCTTCGCCAGCGGGTCGACGTCGAGGCGGTAGCGCGCGCAAATCTCGCGCAATTTCGCTTCCGCTTCCGTGCGGTGGCTGGCCAGGCGAAAACCGCCTTCCGTGCCCAGCATGATATTGTCGAGGACGGTGAAGTTCTCGACCAGCATGAAGTGCTGGTGCACCATGCCGATGCCGAGGTTGATCGCTTCCTGGCTGTTGCGGATCGGCTGTACTTTCCCGTCGAGCAGGATTTCTCCGCCGTCGGCACGGTAATACCCGTACAGGATGCTCATCAAGGTCGATTTGCCGGCGCCATTTTCCCCCACCAGGCCATGGATACTGCCCTTGGCGATGGAGAAGCTGACGTCGGCGTTCGCCTTCACATGTCCAAAATGCTTGGAAATGCTGCGAAATTCTACTGCTGGCTGCATAGGTTCATAACTGGATAGTTTCATGGAAACGCGCCGCGCGGAGACTGGCCCCGGCGGCGCGCTAAAAGATACGGAGAAAAATTAAACCGGGCAGCTGCTGCCGACGCGGTAATCGATCACTTTGATCTTGCCATCGATAATGTCCTTACGCGCACCCAACACGCGCTTTTCGATTTCCGGCGTAATCAGCTTGCGGTTGTTCTCATCGAGAGCCCAATCCACGCCGCCTTCTTTCAAGCCTTTATAGCTGACGCCGCCCTTCCAGGTGCCGTTCTTGACTTGCATGAAGCTGTCATAGACCGTGTTGTCGACGCGCTTGACCATCGAGGTCAGGATGCTGCCTGGATACAGATGATTCTGGTTAGAATCGACGCCGATGGCCAGCTTGCCTTTTTCCTTGGCCATTTGCAGCGTGCCCATGCCGCTGCCGCCTGCGACGGCGAAGACGACATCGACGCCGCGCTCGAATTGCGAGCGGGCCAGTTCGCCACCCTTGGCCGGGTCATTCCAGGCGCCGGACGTGGTGCCGACCATGTTTTGCGTGATTTCCGTTTTCGGATTGACGGCCTTCGCGCCTTGCGCGTAGCCGCAGGCGAAGTTGCGGATCAGGGGAATATCGATGCCGCCGATGAAGCCGACTTTCTTGCTCTTGCTGGCCATGGCCGCAGCCACGCCCACCAGGTAGGAGCCTTCTTCTTCCTTGAAGACGACGGAATTGACGTTGCTGCCGGCGGCCTGGCCGTCGATCAGCACGAATTTCACGTTCGGGAATTCCTTGGCGACCTTTTGCACGGCTTGTGTTTGCGCAAAGCCGATGGCGGCGATCATGTCGAGTTTCTTGCGGGCCAGGCCACGCATGACTTGTTCGGCTTGCGTATCGCTCGATGCCTGTACTTCGATGAAGGAAATGCCCGTGTCTTTTTTGAAGCGCGATGCGCCTTCGAAAGCGGATTGGTTGAACGACTTGTCGAACTTGCCGCCCGCGTCATACACGACACCCAGTTTTGGGGTAGCCGCGGACGCTTGAGCAGTCAGAAATACGGCTGCGATCGTCAAACTAAATTGTGTAAGTTTCATGAATTGGCTCCTGGAAGATCGATATTGTATATTTTTTATAGGTGAAACATATAATTTGGGGCCGATTTAGCCTGTTTTTGATGCACGAGGTGATAATTCCTTATCAACATTGCACTGTATTGCACAAGATCATTGCTGACCTCGTCTGCTTTCATGTCGTCAGTGTGATGCTCATGCAACAGTCGCACCCCGTCTCTTTTATAGGTACAACATCGAATAGGGCTGCCGGAGCGGGCTGGGATGCGCCGTCAGTGGACGGGCAGGGCAAGCACGGGACCGGCGCCGCGATGGGCGTCCGAATCACTATGCATCATGCCAGATATGTATGACAAATACGTTTTTGTTTATGTATTTATATGCACTGCATATAAATAGGTTTTAAGAACGCATAACAAAACCGTAGCGAGCGGCAGTGAGTTGTGGTCGAAAAGCGGAACTGTGCGAATGCACAGTGAGCATCGGAGGCCGCGACCCGCGACGCGCAGTAGGTTTTGTTCGCGTTCTCAGGCAGCCGGGGGATTGAGGATATTCAGGAAGGCCCGCACGACGGGTGCGTCGTCCAGCGTCGTGTAGCTGATGTACAGATTCGCTGATGGCGGATTGGTCTTGATGGGCAGAAACACGACACCGGGCCAGCCGATGCGGCTTGTTGTTTCCGGCACCAGGGTCACGCCCAGGCCCGCGCCCACCATGGCCAGCAGGGTTTGCGGCTCGCTCGCTTCCTGGAAAATCACGGGTTCGAAACCGGCGTTGATGCAGCATTGCACCAGGTAGCGGGGAAACGCGGACTTGTCGAGGTTCAGCGTCAGCATGGGCTCTTCGGCGATGTCGATCAGTTCGATGGACGTGTTTTTCGCCAGCGGATGGTGTTCATTGACGGCCACGCAGACGTTTTCGCGGAAGCACAGTTCCTGGCGCAGATTATCGTGACGCAAGTCGTCGTCGTTGAGCTTGGGTTCGCGCCAGAAGCCTACGTCGATCTGCTTGGCGCGCAAGGCTTCGTATTGCACCGTGGGGCCGAATTCATGGATGGTCCAGGTGACGCGGGGAAATTTGGTCTGGAATTCTTCCAGCAGGCTGGGGATAGGGCCCCACATGGCGGAGCCGACGATGCCCACGCGCAAGCGGCCCACTTCGCCGCGGTCGATCTGGCGGATGGTGTCGATGGTCATGCGCATCTTGGCCAGCAGGTCGGCCGCCTCGTTCATCAGCGCCTTGCCCGCCACGGTCAGCTCGAAGGTGCGCGTGGTGCGCGCAAACAGGCGTACGCCCAGTTCGCTTTCCAGTTTCATGATCTGCTGGCTCAGGGGCGGCTGCGAGATATGCAGGCGCTCGGCGGCGCGGCTGAAGCTTTTCTCCTCGGCGACGGCAAGAAAATACTTTAACTGTTTCAGATCGATGGACATGCTTTCCTTGGCGTTGCGTGTTGCTAGGCGATGGAACGGCGCGCGGACCCGTGAAGGTGCGCGCGCTTTCTTTACAGCAGTCCTATTATCGTGCCACGACCGCCTGCATGGCAATGGCCAGCGCCGTGCCGACTTGCGCATTGTGCTTGACCAGCGCGATATTCGTTGCCAGGCTGCGGCCATCCGTCAGCTGCTTGATGCGCGACAGCAGGAATGGCGTGACTTGCTTGCCCTTTACGCCACCCGCGTCCGCTTCCTGCAGCGCTTGCGTCGTGATGGCATCGATTTCTTCCTTCGGCATCGCTTGCGCGGCCGGCACGGGGTTGCTGACGACTACGCCGCCCTTTAAACCCAGTTGCCACTTGGTGCCGATGAAGGCGGCCTGTTCGGCGGCCGTATCGAGGCGGAAATCGGCCTTGAAGCCGCTTTCGCGCGTGAAGAAGGCGGGGAATCCTTCCTGGCCCACGCTGATGACGGGTACGCCATGGGTTTCCAGGTATTCCAGGGTCAGGCCGATGTCGAGGATGGATTTGACGCCCGCGCAGACGACGGCCACCGACGTTTGCGCCAGTTCCTGCAAATCGGCGGAAATGTCGAAGCTCGTTTCCGCGCCACGGTGCACGCCGCCGATGCCGCCCGTGACGAACACGGCAATACCGGCCAGTTCCGCGCAGATCATGGTGGCGGCCACGGTGGTGGCGCCCAGCTTGCCTTGCGACAGGACGAATGGCAGGTCGCGGCGGCTGACCTTCATGGCGTCGGGCGAGGTGCCCAGCAGTTCCAGCTGTTCGGGCGACAGGCCCACGCAGATTTTTCCATCGATGATGGCGATGGTGGCCGGTACGGCGCCGCCGTCACGGATGATCTGTTCCACTTCGCGCGCCATTTCCACGTTTTGCGGATATGGCATGCCGTGCGAAATGATGGTCGATTCCAGCGCCACGATAGCCTTGCCGGCGGCGCGCGCGTCGAGTACTTCTTGCGAGAACAAGAGGAAATTCTGTAATGGGGTCATGGTTCAGTCCTGTTGAAAGAGGGTAGGGGGAGGCGGCGCCAGGTCGGCGTCGTCAATGTTGTCGAGTGCGCCGGCGGAAATCTGGGGGGAGACGGTGGCAGCCGATTCCAGGGTCATGGCGGCCAGCTTCAGGCCGCGCCGGCAGGCCAGTTTCAAATCGCTGCTGTCGTGGTACAGCGACCAGCAGACGGCGGCGGAAAAAGCATCGCCGGCGCCCGTCACGTCGACGGCGTCCACTTCGCGCGCGGCCAGGTGGACGATGGGCGCATCAAGATTGTCGCCATCCGTGAAGTACACGCCTTCGCTACCGCAGGTGACGATCACCTGGCGCACGCCCTGGCGCTGCACTTCGCGGCAGGCGGCGCGCAGGTCCGCTGCCGTGGGCAAGGCCCGCGCCACGCGCGTTTCCAGTTCGCCCCGGTTGAGTATCAGCAAATGCAAGCCCGTCAGGTCTTGCGGCAAGTGCGCCATCTTCGGCTGCGAGACGGCGACGATGACGAGCGGCGTCGCGTGGGCCGCGTCCTGGCGCGCATCGGCCAGCAGGGCCTGCACGCTGTCGTGGCCCAGGTTCAGGTCACAAACGGTGAGGGCTGCGGCGGCGCGCTGCGGCTGGCGGCTGTGCAAAAAGGCGGGAGTCAGCTGTTCGTACAGTTGCATATTGGCCATCGCCAGCAGCATTTCGCCATGTTCGTCGAGCACGGCCGTGTAAGTGCCGCTGCTGGTGTTACTTAAATGCAGGCTGCCGCGCATGTCGATGCCCGCGTCTTCCGCGTGCGTCTGCAGCGCGTGGCCGGCCGCATCGTCGCCCAGCGCCGTCAGCAGGGCCACGGGGATCGACAAGCGGGCCAGGTTTTCCGCGATGTTGCGGCCCACGCCGCCAAATACTTCTTCCGAACGCACGGGATTCGAGGTGCCCATCTGCAAGGTCGCCAGAGTGCGCATCTTGCGGTCGAGGTTGGCGGCGCCGATACACAGCACGGGACGGCTGTCGGGCAGCACATAGGCGCGTCCCAGCAGGCGGCGCTCGCGGATCAATCCGGCGATGTGGCCGGCGACGGCCGAGCGCGACAAGCCCAGCTCGCTCGCCAGGTCTTGCTGCGAGATGAAGGGGTTGTTGCGGATCAGCGTGTACAGCTGGTCTTTTTTATTGGTATCGGTCACTGGGTTTTCGCTGAGGGTTAAACATTTGTCTGGAACTGTAAACATTTGTCTCATCAGTGTCAAGCTCGTGTCAAGTGCATGCGAAAAACCTTCGTATGGAGCTTGTATGCATGCATTTTCCGGGGATGGCGGGCCTGGGCTTGCCTCGACTATAATATCGGCCATTTATATTTGAATTGTATAAATGGGCAAGAAAAATGGTATTTGCCATACATATTCCGTTTGATGCATAGTGGCGGCAAATAGAGGCTATCCCAGTAGGGAGCGTCTTCTGCTGGCAGCGCATCGGGAGCGCGGACAAGGCGTGAGGAGTATGCGTGGCGAGCCACGCGACGACGATCAACGCAGTCCCGCTTCTGAGGGGCGCCAGCAGGGGATGTATTCATCTACTGGGATAGGCTCATTGGCAATACGCATTTCGATATACCTGTAACACCATACATACCCGATACCTGGGCGATACTTTTCGTACACCGTCGCGCAGGCAGCAACCCATCATCATTAGTCAATCAGAGGATAACCATGTCGAACAACACCCCTTTCCACGCCGCCGAAATCATCCGTGCCCGCGCTCCTGAAAATTTCAAGCCGCGCGTGGCGATGATCCTCGGCTCCGGCCTGGGTGTGTTGGCCGAGCAGATGACGGACGCCGTCAGCATCAGCTTTGACGAATTGCCAGGCTTCCCGATCAGCACCGTGCACGGCCATGCGGGCGAACTGGTGATCGGCACCCTGTCGGGCGTCGCCGTCGTTTGCATGAAGGGCCGTGGCCACTTCTACGAAGGCTATGGCATGGGCGTGATGACGAGCGCCATCCGCACCTTGAAACTGCTGGGCTGCGAAATGCTGTTCGTCACCAACGCCGCCGGTTCCCTGCGCCCTGAAGTGGACGCCGGCAGCCTGGTGGCCATCAGCGACCATATCAACCTGCTGCCAGGCACGCCGATGGTCGGCCCGAACGACGACCGCTTCGGCCCGCGCTTCTTCAGCATGGCCAACGCCTACGATGCGGATCTGCGCAATCTGGTCAAGGACACGGCTGCGGCGAACGGCATCACCCTGCACGAAGGCGTGTTCGTCGCCTACCCTGGCCCGAACTTCGAGACGGCCGCTGAAATCCGCATGATGGCCCGTCTGGGCGCCGACACGGTCGGCATGTCGGTGGTGCCGGAAGTGGTGTCGGCCCGTCATTGCGACCTGAAAGTGGTGGGCGTATCGGTGATTACCAACCTGGCCGAAGGCATGTCGCCATTCGCCCTGTCGCACGAACAAACCCTGAAATACGCGGCCATCGGCGCGAAAGACCTGGTCAAGCTGATCCTGGCTTTCCTGGCCACCGTGGCCGCCAAACCGCAAGCCTAAGCACTTTTCTTGACGCAGTAGCGGCGCGCCACTTAGCGGCGCTGCCGCGCGGCAGGCCGGGAAAATCCGGCCTACACTGTTCGCATCATCTTCGCATCACTCCATAAAGCGAGCCTTATCATGTCACGCGCATTTATCCTCCTGCTTGATTCCTTCGGCCTTGGCGCGACGCCAGACGCCGCCAAGTATGGCGACGCAGGTGCCAATACCTTTGGCCACATTGCCAGCACTGTCGCCAAAAGCGGCAAGACCTTGAAACTCCCGAACATGGAACGCCTGGGCCTGGGCGCCGCGGCGCACCTGGCCAGCGGCGAATGGGCCACGGGCTTCGACCGGCGCGACGGTTTTACCGGTGCCTACGGCGCGGCGCGCGAGCGCTCCACCGGCAAGGACACGCAGAGCGGCCACTGGGAAATCGCCGGCGTGCCCGTCGAATTCGACTGGGGATATTTCCCCCGCACGACGCCGTCGTTCCCGGCCGACCTGACCGACAAGCTCAAGGCCCTGTCCGGCGTGCCGGGCTTCCTCGGCGACTGCCATGCCTCGGGCACGGACATCATCAACAAGCATGGCGACGAGCACGTCGCCACCGGCAAGCTGATTATCTATACCTCGGGCGACTCGGTGATGCAGATCGCCGCGCACGAAGAATCGTTCGGCCTCGAGCGCCTGTACGAAGTGTGCGAAATGGCCTTCAAGCTGGTCGAGCCGTACAACATCGGCCGCGTCATCGCCCGTCCGTTCACGGGCAGCAATGGCAACTACACGCGCACGTCCAACCGCCACGACTACGCCGTCGCGCCACCCGCGCCGACCCTGCTCGACCACGTCAAGAATGCGGGCGGCGAAGTCGTCGGCCTGGGCAAGATCAGCGACATTTTCGCTACCCAGGGCATCTCCAGAGTCGTCAAGGGCGTCGACAACATGGCGCTGTTCGAAGCGCTGTTGAAGACGGCCGATGAAGTGCAGGACAAGTCGCTCACCTTCGTGAACTTCGTTGATTTCGACCAGGCGTTCGGCCACCGCCGCAACGTCGAAGGCTATGCCGACGCGCTGCGTGAAATGGATGCGCGCCTGCCGGAATTCATGGCCAAGCTCAAGGAAGGCGACCTGGTCGTGATCACCGCCGACCATGGCTGCGACCCCACCTGGCACGGCTCCGACCACACCCGCGAACACATACCGATGATCTTCTTCGGTCCCGGCGTCGCCCCGCGCGCACTGGGCATTTCCGAGACCTTCTCCGATATTGGCCAAACCCTCGCCAAGCACCTTGGCGTACCACCACTTGCTAATGGAACCAGCTTGTTATGACACTCATGCACCCCGAATTCAAGCGTAACGAGGCCGTTGGCCTCGACCTGGGCTGGATCAACCAGATCCGCGTCAACCGCGCCGCGACAGACCGCCGCGCGGCCAGCCTGGCGAACCGCCGCACCGTGAAAAAGGAATACCAGGCCGCCTGGCTGGTGAAAGCCATCCAGATGATCGACCTGACCACCCTGGGTGGCGACGATACGCCGGGCAGAGTCGAACGCCTGTGCATGAAGGCCATGCGCCCGCTGCGCGCCGACCTGATGGACGCACTGGGCCTGACTGAACTGAGCACCGGCGCCGTGTGCGTGTACCACGAGATGATCCAGCCGGCCGTGAAAGTCATCCAGGGCCGCTTGCCCATCGCAGCCGTGTCGACGGGTTTCCCGGCCGGCCTGACGAGCATGGAAACGAAGCTGCGCGAGATCGAGCTGTCCGTCGCCGCCGGCGCTTCCGAGATCGATATCGTCATCACGCGCCAGCACGTCCTGAACGGCAACTGGCAAGTGCTGTACGACGAAATGCTCGCCTACCGCAAGGCGTGCGGCGAAGCGCACGTGAAGGCGATTCTCGCCACGGGCGACTTGCTGACCATGGAAAACGTGGCCAAGGCGTCGTGGGTCTGCATGATGGCAGGCGCCGATTTCATCAAGACCTCCACCGGTAAAGAGGGCGTGAACGCCACCATTCCCGTGGCCCTGACGATGGTGCGCACGATCCGCGAATACCACGAGCAGACGGGCTTCCAGGTGGGCTTCAAGCCGGCCGGCGGCGTCAGCTCGGCCAAGAGTGCGCTGCAATACCTGACCCTGATGAAGGAAGAACTGGGCAACGAATGGCTGCAGCCGCACCTGTTCCGCATCGGCGCTTCCAGCCTGCTGACCGACATCGAGCGCCAGCTCGAGCACTACGTCACCGGCAGCTACTCGGCCAATCATCGTCACGCACAACCTTAAAGAACAATCGTCATGCCAACAATTAACGAGATTCTCAATACTATGGACTACGGCCCTGCTCCCGAAAGTCAAAAAGAAGCGCAAGCGTGGCTCGATGGCCACCAGCGCACATTCGGTTTGTTCATCGACAATGCCTGGAGCGCGCCGGCGGAGCTGTTCGCCTCGACCAACCCTGCCGACGGCACGCAGTTGGCCGAACTGACGCAAGCCACTGACGCCGACGTGGAGCGTGCCGTCGAAGCCGCGCGCCGCGCGCTGCCTGTATGGCAGGGCATGGGCGGTCACGGCCGCGCGAAAGTCATGTACGCGCTGGCCCGTTTGCTGCAAAAGCACTCGCGCCTGTTCGCCGTGCTGGAAACCCTGGACAACGGCAAGACCATCCGCGAAACGCGCGATATCGACTTGCCGCTGGCTGCGCGTCACTTCTATCATCACGCCGGCTGGGCGCAGCTGCAGTCGGAAGAATTCGCCGACTACCGCGCCGTGGGCGTGGTGGGCCAGATCGTGCCCTGGAATTTCCCGCTGCTGATGCTGTCGTGGAAAATCGCCCCGGCCCTGGCGGCCGGTAACACGGTCGTCTTCAAGCCGGCTGAATTCACGTCGCTGACCGCCATGCTGTTCGCCGAATTGTGCGTGCAGGCGGGCGTGCCGGCCGGCGTCGTCAATATCGTCACCGGCGACGGCCGCGTGGGCTCGGCCATCGTCAACCATCCTGGCGTCGACAAGATCGCGTTTACGGGTTCGACCGAAGTGGGCCGTTTGATCCGTGAAGCGACGGCCGGCAGCGGCAAGAAGCTGTCCCTCGAACTGGGCGGCAAGTCGCCGTTCATCGTCTTTGAAGATGCGGACCTCGATGGCGCCGTGGAAGGCCTGGTCGATTCGATCTGGTTCAACCAGGGACAAGTGTGCTGCGCCGGTTCGCGCCTGCTGGTGCAGGAATCGGTCCAGGAACGCTTCCTGAACAAGGTACGCGCGCGCATGGAAAACCTGCGCCTCGGCTCGCCGCTGGACAAATCGATGGACGTGGGCGCGCTGGTCGACCCCGTGCAGCGCCAGCGCATCGCCGCGCTGGTCGATTCGGCCCGTGCCGAAGGCTGCGACGTGTGGCAACCGGCGTGCGAACTGCCGGCTGACGGTTCGTGGTTCCCGCCGACCCTGATCACGGGCGCGTCGACCTCGGCCGCCGTGGCGCAGGCTGAAATCTTCGGCCCCGTGCTGGTGGCCATGAGCTTCCGCACGCCGCCCGAAGCGGTGCAGCTGGCGAACAACACGGTGTACGGCCTGGCCGCCAGCGTGTGGACCGAGTCGATCAGCCTGGCCCTCGATATCGCTCCCGCCATCAAGGCTGGCGTGGTGTGGATCAACAGCGCGAACCAGTTCGATGCGGCGTGCGGCTTCGGCGGCTACCGCGAATCGGGCTTCGGCCGTGAAGGCGGCCGCGAAGGCATGCTGGAATACATGACGGCCCTGGCCGAAGATGCGCGTCCGGCCCTGCCGGTGGTGGAAGCGAAAGCCAAGGGCAACGTGAAGCCGGCGCCAGCCGATCCGTTCGCCATCGACCGCACGGCCAAGATGTACATCGGCGGCAAGCAGGCGCGCCCCGACAGCGCCTACAGCGCGCCCGTGTTCGGCGCAAACGGCGCCCTGCTGGCCGAAGTGGGCGTGGGCAGCCGCAAGGATATCCGCAACGCCGTCGAAGCGGCACATAAAGCGTCCGGCTGGACCAGCGCCACGGCGCACAACCGCGCGCAAGTGCTGTACTACATCGCAGAGAACCTGGCAGCGCGCGCCGACGAATTCGCCGCCCGCATCGCCGCCATGACGGGCAGTAAAAACCCCGAGAAGGAAGTGCAGGCCTCGATCGAACGCCTGTTCTACTACGCCGCCTGGGCCGACAAGTACGACGGCCTGGCGCACCAGCCGCCAACGAAAGGCATCACCGTGGCGCTGAACGAAGCGGTTGGCGTGATCGGCATCGTCTGCCCGAATGAAGCGCCGTTACTCGGCTTCATTTCGCTGGTGGCGCCGGCCATCGCGCTGGGCAACCGCGTGGTGGTGGTGCCGTCGGAAGCGCATCCGCTCTCCGCGCTGGACCTGTACCAGGTCTTCGATACGTCCGACCTGCCGGGCGGCGTCGTCAACATCATCAGCGGCAACGCCGATGAACTGGCGCGCACCCTGGCCACGCACGCCGACATCGACGCCGTCTGGCGCCATGACGGATCCGCTGACGGTTGCGCTGAAGTCGAGCGCCTGTCGGCCGGCACCCTGAAACGCACCTGGGTCGGCGGCGCCAAGGGCCGCGACTGGTACAGCGCTGCCCAAAGCGGCGGCCGCGCCGTGCTGGCGCATGCGTCGCAAGTGAAAAACGTGTGGATTCCTTACGGCGTCTAAGTTTGTAAAGCAGGATAGTGGGGCCGGTTCTTCCGCGCAGCGATGTGCCGGGGCGCCGGCCCCAAGTTGCTTTCGCCAGCAAGGCGTGTAGGTCGGATTAGCCCGCAGGGCGTAATCCGACAAGGCCGCTGGATCGACATCAGCATTTGAATAGGACATCGGGAGCTATCATGTTTCTAACTCAGGAAATCATTCGCAAGAAGCGCGACAAGGGCGTATTGAGCGCCGAGGAAATCCAGTTTTTCGTGCGTGGCATTACTGACGGCAGCGTCAGCGAAGGGCAGATCGCGGCGCTGGGCATGGCCGTCTATTTCAACGACATGAACATGGACGAGCGCGTGGCGTTCACCCTGGCCATGCGCGATTCCGGCCACGTGCTGGACTGGCGCTCGCTGAACCTGCCTGGCCCCATCGTCGACAAGCATTCGACGGGCGGCGTGGGCGATGTGGTCTCCCTGCTGCTGGGCCCCATGGTCGCCGCGTGCGGCGGCTACGTGCCGATGATCTCGGGCCGCGGCCTGGGCCACACGGGCGGTACCCTGGACAAGTTCGACGCTATTCCCGGCTACTGCACGGTGCCGGACAATGCACTGTTCCGCAAGGTGGTGCAGGATACCGGCGTGGCCATCATCGGCCAGACGGCGCAGCTGGCGCCGGCCGACAAACGCTTCTACAGCATCCGCGACGTCACCGCCACGGTGGAATCGGTGGCCATGATCACTGGCTCCATCCTGTCGAAGAAACTCTCGGCCGGGCTGGACGCGCTGGTGATGGACGTGAAAGTGGGTTCGGGCGCCTTCATGCCGACCTACGACAAGTCGGTGGAGCTGGCCGAAAGCATTGTCGCCGTCGGCAATGGCGCGGGCATGCAGACGTCGGCCATTCTGACGGACATGAACGAGTCGCTGGCGCCGTACGCGGGCAATGCGCTGGAAGTGCGCGGCGCCATGGATTACCTGACGGGCCGTTCGCGTCCCGCGCGCCTGCATGAAGTGACCCTGGCGCTGTGCGCCGAGATGCTGGTGCTGGGCGGCCTGGCCGCCACCGAAGAGGAAGCACGTGTGAAATTGATGGCGGCTCTCGATTCGGGTGAAGCGGCCGAGCGCTTCGCGCGCATGGTGTCGGCCTTGGGCGGCCCGGCCGATCTGGTCGAACATCCGGACAAGCACCTGGAACAGGCGCCGTTCATCGTGCCTGCGCCAGCGCTGTCGGCCGGTTTTGCCAACGTGCGCGATTGCCGCGCCATCGGCCTGGCCGTCGTGGCCCTCGGTGGTGGCCGCCGCCGTCCGACGGACAGCATCGACTTCGCCGTCGGCCTGACGGACCTGGTGGGTCTGGGCGAGCAAGTGGCCGTGGGCCAGCCGCTGGCCATGGTGCACGCGCGCACGGAAGCGGCGGCGCAGCAAGCCGTCAGGGAAATCCAGGAAGCGTATGCCATCAGCGCGGTGGCGTTGACGGCCAATCCCGTGATTTACCGTACCATTCGTCCGTAGTTTACAACTGGGGTCAGACCCCCGTCTGCGATGGCGCCGAGCTGTGCGTTGGCGGTGTTGAGGGTCTGACCCCGACCTTAATGATTTCAAAGGTATGACAGAAAAAATGAACAACCAAGAACTGATCGCCGAAGCCAATGCCGGCCGTGAGCTGGCCTACGCGCCATACTCGCGTTTCAAGGTAGGCGCGGCGCTGCTGTGCAAGGATGGCCGCGTCTTCCGTGGCTGTAACGTGGAAAACGCCGCGTATGGCCTGTGTAACTGCGCCGAGCGCACGGCATTTTTCAGCGCCATCGCGCATGGCTGCAAACCGGGCGACTTCGCCAAGCTGGCGGTGACGGGCGACACGGCTGAACCGATCTCTCCATGCGGCGCCTGCCGCCAGGTGATCTTCGAGATGGGCGGCGCCGATTTGCCGGTCATCCTGACGAACCTGAAAAACGATGTCATGGAAGTGACGGCGGGCTGGCTGCTGCCGCACGGCTTCGGCAATTCCGACCTGGACATGAAGTAACAGGATCCGCTTGAACAAGACGATAGACATCCAGGCCGCCGTGGCGATTGCCGCGGCCGAAGCCATGGCGGCCAAGACGCAGGGCACGTTCGGCGTGGGCGGCGTGCTGCTCGACGGCGCCGGCAACGTGCTGCAATCGATGCACAACAACGTCGTGCGCCAGGGTCTGGTGTTCGACCCCACGGCGCATGGCGAGCGCCAGCTGGTGGACTGGTACTTCGCCGAGCGGGCCAAGGGCGTGCCCTTGCCGCCGCCGGGGGAACTGACCATCGTCACGTCGCTCGACCCGTGCTGCATGTGCACGGGGGCGATTCTGGCGGCCGGTTTCAACGTGGTGGTGGCCGCGCCCGACGTCAAGGCCGGCATCAATTACGATGGCAGCGCCACGTTCACGGCCTTGCCGGCGCCGCTGCGGGCGCAGGCCGGCCGCAGCTTTTGCTACCCGGCCGTGCGCGGCGCAACCGAATATGCGCGCCTGCCTTCCGGCGCCGCACCCAAATCTTTTTTCATCGGCAAGAGCATCCACGAGGCGACGCAAGCACTGTGTTCGCTCGTGTTCGAGTCGACATCGGCGCAGGTGATGCAGCTGCTGAACGCGGGCGACGACGTGCCCCTGCGCGATCCCGCCACCTTGCCGTCCGAGCATGCCGTGGTGCGCGCCCTGCGCCGCCGCTATCCGGACGCCCTGACTTACCGTTGCGAACCGCATGCGCCCGATGCGGGCCTGGCGCCATTCCTGCAGGCGGCCATGGAGCAGGACGTGCGCGATGGCGGACAGGGCGACGCTGCCGCCTTGCTCGATTCCTTCGGCAACCTGCTGCTATGCATGCCCGGAAAAGTGTCGCAATCGGTCATCCGCACGCCGTTCATGGAATGCACGCGCCAGTACGCGCAATTGCGCTATGAATTGATGGCTGGCGCCCAGCCCGCGCTGCAGGAAGACATCAAGAGCTATCTGGCCCATCCCAAGCACGGCACCTTCGTGCTGGCCATCGGCCCGGACGACGGCGCCGCCAGTTTCATGACCCTGGGCGCCTACGGCTCCACGATGGAGGGAGCGCTGCCGGAGAATAATCCCGCGCAGTTCCAGTACGTGCGTCCGGCCATGGAGGAAGACGCGCTGCTGGCGCTGTGCGAGTCGATGCCGCCGCTGTACCGCAAGCTGATACGCATCCGGCCGCGCCAGGTGGCGAGCCAGGACTTGATCAGCGCCTTGGCTTAGGCGTCATCGTCCGGCAGGTTTTTCAGCAAGAAATCGCGCACGTTTTCGCCGGCCACGCGGCGGATCTGCGCTTCCGACAGGCCCGCGTCGAGCAGCGCTTGCGTCAAGCGTGGCAAGCCCGTCGCATCGATGGCTGTGGTGACGGCGCCATCGAAGTCCGAACCATAGGCCACGTGTTCGGCGCCGATCAGTTTGACCGTGTACTGGATGGCGCGCGCGATGGACGCCACGTCCTTGCCGCACACGGCCGTATTCCAGAAACCGATGCCCACCAGGCCACCCTGAGCCGCGATGTGTTTGAGCTGTGCGTCGCTCAGGTTGCGGCCGTTGGCGCACGTGCCGCGCACGCCCGTGTGCGACACCATCACGGGGCGTTTCGCCATCGTCAGCACGTCGTCGATGGTGGCCGGCGACGCGTGCGCCAGGTCGACGATCATCTTGCGCTGCTCCATGGCGCGCAGCCATTGCTTGCCCAGCGGCGTCAGGCCGCCTTTCTTCAAGCCGTGCTGAGAGCCAGAGATTTCCGTGTCGAAAAAATGCGTGGGCGCGGCCATGCGATAGCCGGCCCGGTACAAGGTATCGAGATTATCCAGCTTGCCTTCCAGCGCATGCGCGCCTTCCAGAGTCAGCCAGCCGGCCAGCAAGGCGGGGTCTTTTTCGCGCGCGGCGATGAAGCTGCGCAACTGGGTGCGGCTGCCGATGACGCGGACCTTGCCATCGCTCCTGGCCGCTTGCTGGCGCAGCTCGTCGGCCTGGTAGGTGGCGCGCGCCAGCAGGCTGTTCCAGGTGGCGGGCGGCAAGCCTTGCGCCACCACCAGCGCCGTGATGTTGTCCGTGTCGCTGCCATTGTGTTCGATATTCATCTTGCGCGGCGTCTTGGTGACGACGGAAAAGGCTTGCAGCGCCACGTTGGCGCGCTGCAGGCGCGGAAAGTCGACATGCCCGCGCTGGCTGTCGCGGTTCAGGTTGCGTTGCCACAGCAGGCTGTCCGCGTGCAGGTCGGCGATCCACAGGCTCTCGTGCAGGGCCACAGTGGCTGCCGATGGCGCCTTGCCGGACGGGGGATGGATGCGGTTGAGGTGTTCGTCGACGAGGACGGGAGCGGACAGGAAACCGCCGATCAGCGCAAGGCTGGCGGCGGTGAGGGTGCTGATAATCATTGTTCTCCGTTTTACCATGGATCGTAGGTACCCAGGCTCCAGATATGGCCTTCCGGGTCGCGGCAGGTAAAGCCCCGTCCGCCGTAATCTTCATCCTTGATGTCGAGCACGATCTCGGCGCCGGCTTCGCGCGCGCTGCGGTAGACGGCATCGGCATCGCTGACGACCAGGTAGCAGCTTTGCGTGTTGGCGCCGCCGATGTCGCCAGGCAGTTTCATCAGGCGGCCATAGTCGCTGTCGATGGCGGGCGCGACCATGACCATGCCATTGCCAAAGCTCAGCTGCGCATGAGCGACGCCACCGTTGCCGTCAGGCACGATCAATTGTTTTTCAAAACCGAGCGCCTTGCATAGCCACTCGATGGCGGCGGGCGCGTCGCGATAGCGCAGGCAGGGAATGGTCGTCGCTGCTGTCGCTTTTGCTGTCGTGGTCATCAGAAAACTCCTATGGCTATGGGGGAGTAGCTTCGATCATGGATACTGCGTGGCGTTCCGTATTAAGACCATCCTGTGGGATGGGTTTGACGCCCATCAGTGCTGCTCCCGTCCATAGTGCCATAGAACCATCATTGCACTCTTGCCACGACGCAAATTTTTATTGCGGCGACTGCTGCGAGCCCGAGGCTTTCTCGTCTGTACCGGCATCGTCGCTGTTGCTTGCCCATTTCAGCAGCATGACGAGGGCAAACAGCATGATGGCCAGCGGCAAGATGGTGATCACGAACGCCAGGCCCAAGCAGCACGCCAGCAGCATGGGCCAGGGCATGGCGCGCAAGGCAGCCATGCCCTGGCGCGTGTAAGCGCACAGCTCGTTCCAGAAAGCGCTGAAGGAAGTGCTGCCCGGTGCCGAATTGATGTCTTTCATGCCGTTCTCCTGTCGTGTGGTTGCCGCTGCCGTATGCATGCTGGCGATGAAGCCACTATAGGCAAAACGGTGCTGCCAGGTATCGCGTATGCGACGAATGGCAGGAATGACGGACCGAACGGCCATAGACAGGGACAAGCGGTTAGTCGAACACCTTGAGTTTCAGCTGGAAACTGAGGGCGCCATACAGGCGGTCCTTGTAGGACGGCACGATGGCGATGTTCACGCCCACGCGCTGGTATTCATAGCTGATGGTGGGGACCAGGGCCGGGAACCAGCCGCCATCGCGCATCTTCGGATAGCCGCTGAAGCCGCCAACGACGGCGCCGATGCGCAGCGGGCCCACCTTGATCGGCTGGTAGTACACGCCCAGGTAGTTCGAGTAGGCGCGGTCGCTATTGTAGAAGCGGCCAGCCGTGACCGAGGCGACCGTGGAAAAGCGGTATTCGGCGCCCAGGCCCGGATTGCTGTCGTTCAGGTCCTTGTCGCGCTGAAAGTGATACGAGTAAAAGCCCGCGTTGAGCCAGGTTTCGCTGAGGGGCTGGTTGTCGATCATGTTAAACACATCGGCGTGCGCGCCGCAGGCATATGCCAGCATCAGTGCGCCTAGGGACAATCGTTTCATGCGTGCTTCATCCTTATGATTTCGTACTCTGTGGTGCGGCCTGGTCTGGCGCTGCCGCGATCGTATCACCAAGTTGGCTGCGCTTCTAAGCAATATTGAAAGTGCAGAACAGACAGCTGTTTGCCCGTCTGTTCAAAGCGTCATCCGGATGGTTTGAACGTTCCCCGGGCAGCGATAGAGGAATGATTTCAATTATGCAATTATGTTTGCATTATTGTTACAAAAGTTGTTGATTTGCGACATATCAAAGTCGATGGATATGATATTCTGGCGTCAAGTTAATTTTCTTTTTGGAAATAAAATGTCAATCATGCCTAAATCATCATTCGTTCTCGTTCTGTCGGCCGTGTTCGCCGCCGGCGCCGCGCAAGCCGGTGTTGTCGATTTGGGCATCGGTGGCGCCAATTTGTATTCCTTGAGCAACTTCAGCGCGTCCGGCAGCGATGTCGAAGGCGGCGTGCTGGTGGCCGGTAATTTGACGGCATCGAACTATTCGGTCAATGACAAGAACAAGGACGCCTACGTCACGCACGGCAATACGGGCTATGCGCTGGTCGTTGGCGGCAACCTGAACTACAGCTCCGGTTCGATCAAGAACGGCAATTACTTTGTGGGCGGCAGCACGACGACGAGCAGCGTGGGCCTGAACACGGCGAGCAAGACGACGGCGTCGCCCGTATCGTTTGCCTCCACCTCGGCACAGCTGAAAAATACGTCGACCTCGCTGGCCAAAGTGGCGGCCACGGGCAGCAACTCCGTGGCTTACGGCGGCATGACCCTGAAGGGTGGCACGGGCAGCGTGCAAGTGTTCGACCTGACTTCCGCAGCTCTGGGCGGGGTGAACAACTTCAAGTTCAGCAACCTGCACACGAACGACACCCTGATCCTCAATATCAGCGGCACGAATGTGAACCTGTCCGGCGGCTATGGCGATTTCAGCAAATACAATGTGCTGTACAACTTCTATGAAGCGAAGACGATCACCTTGAACGGCGTGGGCCTGTACGGCAGCGTCCTGGCGCCGCTGGCGACCCTGGCCGGTGGCAATGGCCAGATCAATGGCAGCGTGGTGGTGGATAACTGGGCCTCGAACATCCAGGTCAACGCCAACCATTATTTCAACGCCACCAACGTGGCCGGTTATGTGTCGGCCGTGCCGGAACCGGAAACCTATGCGATGCTGCTGGCCGGCCTGGGCCTGGTTGGCTTCATGGCGCGTCGCCGCAAGAACAAGACGGCAGCGTAACGTTTGCGCTGTTCAGGAAACCGCCTTTCAAGGCGGTTTTTTTTCGCCTGCCGGCGG
This sequence comes from Janthinobacterium sp. Ant5-2-1, assembly GCF_001445815.1. Classification (NCBI taxonomy): domain Bacteria; kingdom Pseudomonadati; phylum Pseudomonadota; class Betaproteobacteria; order Burkholderiales; family Oxalobacteraceae; genus Janthinobacterium; species Janthinobacterium sp. Ant5-2-1. Next base: position 41,547 of record NZ_LNCE01000054.1, read on the forward strand.
CATGGACACGGCCGCCAGCACCATGTGCGCGATCAGGATTTCCGCGTCCTCGTAATCCTTGCGCGTGAGCTGCTTGCGTTCCAGCACCAGGGCCATCTGCGTTGAAAAATCCGCATACGATTGCGTCATGGCCCAGATGGCGAACATCAGGTGCGTGGCGTTGACGGGCGCGATCCTGCCGGCGGCGATCCACGCTTCGAAGACGGCGATATCCTTGCGCAGCAGGGGCACGACTCTTTCGCGTATCTGCGCGCCGTACAGGGGCGCGCCGTTGATCACTTCCAGCGCATACACGCGCGATGCCCACGGCTGCTCGCGCGAAAAGCGTAGCTTGGCGCCGATGTAGGCGCGCAGCACGTCGCGCGGCTCGTCGTGTGCATTGGCCAGCATGTCCATGCGCGCCAGCCAGTCGTCGAGCACGTCGTCGAGCACGCGCTGGTACAGCAGCTGCTTGGACGGGAAGTAATACATCAGGTTTTGCTTCGACAGGCCGGCCCGTTCGGCGATGGTGGCGATCGACGCGCCTTCATAGCCGCTTTCCGCGAACGCGCGCACGGCTTGCTCGAGGATGTCCGCTTCCAGGCGGTCGCGGTTTTGCAGGCGCCGGCCGCCGGCGTTTTTCACGGAAAGGGCAGGGGATTTGTCGCTGGCCATGGCGGGTTCTCTAGCGTGGGCGTATCGATTGCAGGAATGCCTGCAGCACGGGAGTATCGGTGTAGGCCACGTTGAAGCGGAACCACACCGTCTCGGGCGCGCGTAGCATGAAAAATTCGTTCGGCGACAGCAGGATGCCCGCCTTCAAGGCCATGTCGGCGATGACCTTGCCATTCCATTCCGGCGTCTGCACGTCGAGCCAGCCGGCGCTGACGAACATGCCGCCGCGGGGCCGCGCCACGGGCGCCATGCCCGCCTGCGCCAGGCAGTCGATACTGCGCTCGCGGGCCGCATCGAGTTGCGCCACCAGCCGTTCCACCATGCGCTTGTAGGGCCGCGCGGAGATGGCGTGGTAGACGGCGCGCTCGTTGATTTCCGACGTCGTCAGCCCCGCCAGCATTTTTACGCGCACCAGTTCCGCCACCAGCGATGGCGAGGCGCAGATCGAGCCCACGCGCAGCACGGGCGACAGGGTCTTGGAAAAACTGCCCACGCGGATCACGCGGCGCAAGCCGTCCATGGCCGCCAGCGATGCGTCGCCGCGCGCCGCCAGTTCGCGGTAGATATCGTCTTCCACCAGCCAGAAATCGAATTGCTCGGCCAGTGCCAGCAGGCGGTGCGTCTGCGTCTGGCTCAAGGATGTGCCGAGCGGATTTTGCAGCACCGTGTTGACGAACATCAGTTTTGGCTGCGTGCGCGCGGCCTCGCTGGCCAGCGCATCGAGATCGAGACCCGCCTCTCCGCGGCTGATGCCGACGGGGATGCAGCCGTGGTGGCGGATCAGCGACTGCAGATTGCTGTAGCCGGGGTCTTCCACCAGCACCGTGTCGCCCGGCTTGGTCAGGCTGCGCAGGATCAGATCGAAGGCATGCGTGGCGCCATGCGTCAGCAAGACCTGGTCCGGCTCCACCTGGAACAGCTCTTCCGACAAGGTGGCGGCCAGGTGCTGGCGCAGCGAGGGAAAACCGAGCGGGTGGCCATAGCCGCGCAATCGGCTGGCGGGTATGCGCATGGCCTGGCGCACGGCGTCGAGCACGGTCGCCTCGCCATACATCTCGGGCGGCAGCCAGCCCGCGCCCACGGGCAGGGCATCGGACACGCCCGAATACAGATCGGGCGTGAGGGCGTCGATGGCGGTGGGACTCGCGTGTACGGTGCTTTGTGGCGTAGCGGCGATATCGTGGCGCGCAACGAAATAGCCGGAACCGCGGCGCGACGACAGCAAGCCGAGGTTGACCAGGCGGTCATACGATTCGACGACGGTAAACGTCGACACGCCATTGCAGCGGGCGAACTGGCGCACGGACGGCATGCGCGTGCCGATGCGCAGGGCGCGGCTGCCTACCATGACGCTGATGGCGATGACGATCTGCTCGACCAAGCCGCCCTTTTTCTGGCGGTCGATGTCCAGCACGGGCCAGCCGCTTGCTTGCTCGGGGGTATCGTCTGTGCTATCGCTGTGCTTCACGGTGGCTCCTTATGCTGCCTTGCACAAAACTGTAGTGGTTTTTCGACCTGTACGGTTGGGATACTTTGCCGTTTGTGTATCTGTGCCATTGGGGATGGCCTGTCTATTATTACATCAGCTTTTTGCCAACTGGTAAATTATTTTACGCATCGTCAAAAACGATCCTGGCCCCGCGCCAGCCCATCCCAAGGAGAAGGTCATGAACGAAACAAGGCCAGAATCGATGTCGGCATTCTGGATGCCGTTTACGAATAACCGTGATTTCAAGGCCAACCCGCGCTTGCTGGTGTCGGCTGAAGGCATGTACTACAAGGACGTCGATGGCAACGCCATCCTTGATGGCACGGCCGGCCTGTGGTGCGTGCCGTGCGGCCATGCGCAGCCGAAAATCGTTGGCGCCATCCGCGAGATGGTGGGCCAGCTCGACTTCGCGCCCACCTTCCAGATGGGCCATCCGGCCGCCTTCGACCTGGCGGAAAAACTGATGGATTACACGGGGCATAAATTTGGCCACGTGTTCTATACGAACTCCGGTTCCGAAGCCGTCGACACGGCATTGAAGATCGCGCTGGCTTATCACCGGGCGCGCGGCGAGGGTGCACGGACCCGATTGATCGGCCGCGAACGCGGTTACCACGGCGTGGGCTTCGGCGGCATTTCCGTGGGCGGCATCGGCGGCAACCGCAAGACCTTCGGCCCCTTGCTGCCGGGCGTGGATCACCTGCCGCACACGCATAACCTGGACAAGAACGCCTATACGGTGGGCGAGCCCGAATACGGCACCCACCTGGCCGATGAACTGGAACGGATCGTCGCCCTGCACGACGCCTCGACGATTGCCGCCGTCATCGTCGAACCGGTGGCCGGTTCCACGGGCGTGCTGATCCCGCCGAAAGGCTACCTGAAACGCTTGCGCGAACTGTGCACCAAGCACGGCATCCTCCTGATTTTCGATGAAGTGATCACGGGCTTCGGCCGCATGACGACGCCGTTCGCGGCCGATTATTTCGACGTCGAGCCGGACCTGATGACGACGGCCAAGGGGCTGACCAACGGCATGGTGCCGATGGGCGCCGTGTTCAGCAAAAAGTATATCCACGACGCCTTCATGGACGCGCCGGCCGGCATCGAACTGTTCCACGGCTACACGTATTCCGGCCACCCGCTCGCTTGCGCCGCCTCGCTGGCGACACTGCAAGTGTTCGAGGAACAGGACATCCTCGGTCACGCCAAAGCGATGCAGGCGTATTGGAGCGACGCCGTGCATTCCCTGAAAGGCTTGCCGCACGTGATCGACCTGCGCAGCATCGGCCTGATCGCAGGCATCGAACTCGACCCCATCGCCGGCAAACCGGGCACGCGCGCCTTCAACGCCTTCAAGCAGGCCTTCGCCGACGGCGTGCTGATACGCACGACGGGCGACATCATCGCCCTGTCGCCGCCGCTGGTGCTGGAAAAACAGCATGTCGACGAGCTGTTCGGCAAGCTGGCCAAGGTACTAAAAAATCTCGATTGAACGGCAAACCCAAACAAAACCCGGGGTCAGACCCCCTCATCCATTAGCGTCGACTTTTGCGTTAGCGGCATTGAGGGTCTGACCCCAGCCTCTGCCCTTGGGGTTAAAAAGGAACAACATGAATGATCTCGACACCATCACCCATTACATCAACGGCGCCAAAGTCGACACCCAAAGTGGCCGCTACGGCGACGTTTACAACCCCGCCCTGGGCGAACCCGTGGCCCGGGTCGCGCTGGGTACCGTGGAAGACGTGGATGCAGCCGTGCAGGCAGCGGCCGGCGCCTTTCCTTCCTGGTCCGCCACGCCGCCATTGACGCGTGCCCGTGTCCTGTTCCGCTACCTGCAGCTGTGCCAGCAGCACACGGACGAATTTGCCGCCATGCTCACGCGCGAACATGGCAAGACCTTTGCCGATGCGCAGGGCGAAGTGGCGCGCGGCATCGAAATGGTGGAATTTGCCGTCGGTATTCCGCAACTGCTGAAGGGCGAATTCACGGACCAGATTTCGCGCGGCATCGACGCCTGGTCCATGCGCCAGGCGCTCGGTGTGGTGGCCGGCATCACGCCATTCAACTTCCCCGTGATGGTGCCGATGTGGATGTTCCCCGTCGCCATCGCCTGCGGCAATACCTTTGTCTTGAAACCATCCGAGCGCGATCCATCGGCCTCTTTGCTGCACGCGAAACTGCTGAAAGAAGCAGGCTTGCCCGACGGCGTCTTCAACGTGGTGCAGGGAGATAAAGTGACGGTCGACGCCTTGCTCGACCATCCCGTGGTGCAGGCGATCAGCTTTGTCGGCTCCACGCCGATTGCCGAATACATCTATGCGCGCGGCAGCGCCAGCGGCAAGCGCGTGCAAGCGCTGGGCGGCGCGAAAAATCACATGGTGGTGATGCCCGACGCGGATATGGACATGACGGTCGACGCGCTGATCGGCGCGGCCTATGGTTCTGCGGGCGAACGCTGCATGGCCATCTCCGTCGTGGTGGCAGTGGGCGACGCGGGCGACAAATTGATCGATGCACTGGCAACGCGCACGGCCGCACTGAAAGTGCGCGACGGCATGGAAGATGGTGCGGAAATGGGACCGGTCGTGTCCTTGGCAGCCAAGCAGCGCATCGAAAAACTCATCGCCTCGGGCGTGGAGCAGGGGGCGACTCTGGTCGTCGATGGCCGCAACCACGTGGTGCCGGGCCGCGAGAACGGCTTCTTTGTCGGCGGTACTTTGTTCGACCACGTCACGCGCGACATGAACATCTACAAGGAAGAAATTTTCGGCCCCGTGCTGTGCGTGCTGCGCTGTCCTGACGTGGTGCACGCTGTGGAACTGATCAACGCCAACGAGTATGGCAACGGCGTGGCCATCTACACGCGCGATGGCGGCGTGGCGCGCGAATTCGTGCGCCAGATCCAGGTCGGCATGGTGGGCGTCAATATCCCCTTGCCCGTGCCGATGGCCTTCAACAGTTTCGGCGGCTGGAAGCGCAGCATGTTCGGCGACCACCACGCGTATGGGCCCGAAGGCGTGCGTTTCTACACGCGCCACAAGGCCGTGATGCAGCGCTGGCCGAACACGGCAAGCGCTGGTGTGGAATTTGCTTTTCCCCAGATGAAGTAAGGGTTTCAAATCACAAGCCGGCCGCACATAACAAGAGGAATACGCGATGATCGAGTCTTTGAACTATTTGCCCCATCCCGCCCTGCCCAACGAGGAATTGGCGGGCCACTTCACGGACCTGGCGCCGCCGCTCACGGCGCGCCAGGCCGCCATCGAAAGCGCCCGTTGCCTGTATTGCTAAGATGCGCCGTGCAGCCGTATCTGCCCGTCC
>NZ_LNCE01000055.1:0-81906 GCF_001445815.1 Janthinobacterium sp. Ant5-2-1
GGCAAGGCCCCGCTAATCCGACGACACCGGTAGCGCCAACAATGTTGTCGGATTACGGCCGGCGGCCTAATCCGACCTACCCGACCTGTCAGATGTAATAGGCGGTTTTCGTCATCACTTTACCCATCAACCCCATCAGCGCCTTCACGGGCGCAGGGGTATCGATGGCGCCCAGTCGCTGGGCGGCGGCGCCGTGCTCCACTTCGTCGATAGCCATCTGCTTGACGATGGCGCGCGATTTCGCGTCCTGCGGCGGCAACTCCTCCAGGTGACTGGCCAGGTGCGCTTCCACCTGGCGTTCCGTTTCCACCACAAAACCCAGGCTGCGGCCGTCGCCCATGCGCGCGGCGATGGTGCCGAGCGCAAACGAACCGGCATACCACAGGGGATTGAGCAGGCTCAGACGCGAGCCCAGCTCCGTCAGGCGCTGCGCCGTCCAGGCCAGGTGGTCTTCCTCTTCGCGTCCCGCTTCGTCGAACTGGGCGCGGATGGCCGGACTGTGCGCATAGCGCGCCTGCGAGTTGTACAGGGCTTGCGCGCACACTTCGCCCACATGGTTGACGCGCATCAAGCCGGCGCTGTGGCGCTGTTCGGCCGGGCTCAGTTCCGCATCGGGCGCATGCGCGGCTGGCGTGGGGCGCGAGGCCGAGGCCACGCCTGCCATGACGCGCAGGGCCTTGTCGGCGCCAACAATCAAACGATCCAGGGGGTCAAAATGGCGGTTCGCGGTCATCGTGGCTATTTCATGTAAGGGAAAACATGAATTATAGGACGATAGCGGCCAGCCGTCCCCACGCCGCGCGCAGGGGGATCGGGGCTTTATTGACTTGTGCGCGCTTTTTCCTGCTCGATCCAGTCCACCACGGGGCCGACGGCGTCCAGGCCGGACAGGCTTTTCGCCACGCCCAGATTCAGTGAAATCAGGAAGGAAATACTGTCGACGGGAATGTCCGGGCAGTGCTGGGCAAACGCGGCGCGAAAACGCTCCGATTGCAGCACGCGCAAGACTTTCTCGCCGCTCATGAATTGCAGCACGCTGGCGATGCTGTGCCCGCCACCTATCGAGTGGTAGATAAAACGGTTGTACTTCGCGTCGATCTCTTTGAAATCGAGCGTTTCCTCCGTCATCAGGCCGGCCAGGTAGTACAGCCCCAGGCTGACGCGGAAGAAACCGATGGCTTCGGCACTGGTCATGCCGGCGCGGGCCACGGCCAGTACCTTGTCCTGCATCGCCTGATCGATCGTTTGCATTTGCGCTCTCCCGCGCCGTCCGCCGGCGCCCACCGGGCCAGCTTGCATGAAGATGCTGTTTTTTTCAATAGACCAAACGATATTTCCACCTTGCAAGTTACATTTTTTGCATGCTACTCTCGTTGTTCACCACTGAATGGATGATGCACATGATAGAGGTCAAGCACCTGGCAAAACGTTTCCGCATGCCGCCCCACAAGGGCAAAAGCGTGCACGTCAGCGATCCGCGCGAACACGATGGCTGGTTTCACGCCGTGCGCGACGTCAGTTTCAGCTGCGCCCCCGGTGAAGTGCTGGGCCTGCTGGGGCCGAATGGCGCCGGCAAGACGACCACCCTGCGCCTGCTGTCGACGGCCTTGCAGGCGGACGCGGGCAGCGCCCTCGTCAACGGCGTCGACGTGCTGCGCCAGCCGCTGGTGGCGCGCCAGAGCATCGGTTTTCTGTCAGGTTCGACGGGCTTGTACGGCCGCCTGACGGCGCGCGAGAACGTCGAATACTTTGGCCGCCTGCATGGCATGCCGGCCGACAAGCTGAAACGCCGCTGCGACGAGCTGTTTTCCCTGCTGCAGATGGAGGAATACGGCGGCAAGCGGGCCGATCAGTTATCGACGGGCATGAAACAGAAGTGCGCGATCGCCCGCACCGTCGTGCACGAGCCGCAAGTGGTGATCCTTGACGAACCGACGACGGGCCTGGACGTGATGTCGGCCAAGATCCTGCTCGACTTCATCGCCAGCTACAAGGCGCTGCGCGTGCCGCTGATCTTTTCCACGCACCACCTGCACGAAGTGGAAAAGCTGTGCGACCGCGTCTGCATCATCAACCGCGGCACCACCGCCTTCAATGGCACGGTCAACGAACTGCGCCACCTGGGCGGCAGCGCGGACTTGTACGACGCCTTTGTCAGCGTCATCAACCAGGGAGCATGAGCCATGTGGACCATTTATCTGAAAGAGTTGCTGGAACTCACGCGCGACCGCAAGACGCTGATCTTCACCATCCTCATCCCCATCTTTGCCATGCCGCTGATCTTTGGCGGCTTCGCTTATGTTTCAAGCAATATGTTCAAGAGCGCGAAAACGGCGGAAATGCGCTACGCGCTGTTCGGCAAGGACCATTCGCCGGGTTTGAGCGCGCGCTTTGCGCAGCAGCACAACCTGCGCGAAGTGCCGCTGGCCAGCGAGGGAGAGATTCGCCGCGCCATCGGCGACGACACGATCAAGTTTGCCGTCGTCATTCCACCGCAATTTGAAGAGGCGCTGAAGCAACAGCAGCAAGCCAAGGTCACCCTGCATTACAACAGCGCCAGCACGGTCGACGTGACCCAGCAGCGGGTGCGCGAAATCGTCGAAGCCTACAACGCCAGCCTGCGCGAAAGCGCGCTGTCGGCCCTGAACCTAAGTCCGGCCCAGCTTGCCTTTGCCCTGCACCCCATCGTGCTCGACAAGCAATCGACGGCCAACGAGCGCGAGCAGATGGGCGCCATCGTCGGCGGCATGCTGCCCTACCTGCTGCTGATGGTGTGCCTGACGGCGGCCATGTACCCGGCCATCGACCTGGGCGCGGGCGAGAAGGAACGGGGCACCCTGGAAACCCTGCTGCTGGCGCCCGTGCCGCGCAGCGCCATCGTGGTGGCCAAGTTCCTCGTGCTGTTTACCGTCGGGATGACCTCGGCCGTGCTGATGGTGGGCAGCATGGGCGCCCTGCTGGCCATCTTCGGCAGTTCGCTCGAAGGCAACATGGCCGTCATGGTGCGCAGCATCGGCTTGCCCGACCTGGCCATGGTGACCCTGATGCTGGTGCCGACGGCCGCCATCTTTGCCTCGCTGCTGCTGTCGATCTCGATCTACGCGAAAAGCTACAAGGAAGCGGCCGGCATGATCACGCCATTGATGCTGTTCGTCATCCTGCCCACGGTGGCGGCCATGCTGCCCGGCGTCGAGCTGAACTGGATATGGGCCATGGTGCCGCTGACGAATGTGTCGCTTGCCATGAAGGAACTGGTCAAGGGCACCATGGATTACCGCATGTTCGGCGTCATCCTGGCCTCGACGACGGTGATCGCGGGCGCGCTCTTGATGCTGTGCCGCTGGTGGTTCAACCGTGAATCAGTGTTGTTCCGTAACTAAACTTGCCATATGACTCGCAGCGGGGTGCCATCCACCCCGCCCGGCTGCACTCTGGGCACGCGAAAATGCCGTGTATCGCATGCAACTGCCCAGTACGTCTTAAATTCAATACAATGCCAGCATAGAGTAGCCCTGTCGCATCGGGCAGCAACGCATGAGTTAGGAGTTGTATGGAATTGCAGATCCGCAAATTGTCGAAGACCTACGCAAATGGCGTAGTGGCGCTGGACAATGTTTCGCTGACGATACCGCCGGGCATGTTCGGCTTGCTGGGCCCGAACGGCGCCGGCAAGTCGACCCTGATGCGCACCCTGGCTACCCTGCAGGAATGCGATTCCGGCTCCATCTTCTTCGGCGACTACGACGTACTCGACGACAAGGACGAGATCCGCCGCATGCTCGGCTACCTGCCGCAAGACTTCGGCCTGTACCCGAAAGTGACGGCCTACGAGCTGCTCGACCACTTCGCCATGTTAAAAGGCTTGTCGCAGCGGGCGCGCCGGCGCGAAGTCGTCGATGGCCTGTTGCAGCAAACCAATCTGTTCGACGTGCGCCACCAGCGCCTGGGCGGCTTTTCCGGCGGCATGCGCCAGCGCTTCGGCATCGCGCAAGCGCTGCTGGGCGACCCGAAACTGATCATCGTCGACGAGCCGACGGCCGGCCTCGACCCGCAGGAGCGGGTGCGCTTCCACAACTTGCTGTCCGACATAGGCGAAGACAAGACGGTGATCCTGTCGACCCACATCGTGTCCGACGTGGCCGACCTGTGCGCCAACATGGCCATCATCAACAAGGGCCATTTACTGCTGTGCGGCAAGACCCAGGAACTGATCGACGAAGTCAGCTGCAAGATCTGGGCGCGCTTTGTCGACAAGAAGGAGCTGGCCAGCTTCCAGCAGCGCCACGCCGTCATTTCCACGCGTTTGCTGTCGGGCCGCACCCTGATCCACGTCTACAGCGACGACGACCCGGGCGATGGCTTCGAGGAAGCCATCGGCGACCTGGAAGACCTGTATTTCGCCACCATTGCCGGGCGCCACCGCGTCGCCCCGCAGTGCGACTGAGGGGGCGGCCATGTTTGCCATCGCCCGCTTTGAAGCGCGACAGCGGCTCAAGCTGCTGTCCACCTGGGTGTATTTCGCCATGTTTCTGGCGCTGGCCATGCTGTGGATGGCGGCCGCCGGCGGCGTCTTCAAGGAAGCGAGCATCAGTTTCGGCGGCAAGTTCCTGATCAACGCACCGCGCTCGCTGGCGTTCACATGCAGCGTACTGGGCTGCTTCGGCGCCGTGGTCGTGGCCGCCATGATGGGCCGCTCGGTGCAGCAGGATTTCGAATACGGCATGCAGCATTTCTTCTTCAGCGCGCCGATCAAGAAATACCAGTACGTATTCGGGCGCTTCCTCGGCGCCTATCTGGTGCTGGCCGTGGTGTTTTCCAGCATCGTGATCGGTGCCTGGCTGGGTGCCTGGCTGCCCGGCATCGATCCGGAACGGCTGGGGCCGCAGCGAGCGCTGGCTTACCTGATGCCGTATGTATTTACCCTGCTGCCGAACCTGTTCATCTTCGGCGCCATCTTCTTCGTCATCGCGGCCCTGACGCGGCGCATGCTGCCCGTGTACATCAGCTCGGTAGTCATGCTGATCGGCTACCTGGTGGCGCCGTCGCTGGCGCGCGACCTCGACTACAAGACCCTGGCCGCCCTGATCGACCCTTTCGGCACGACGGCGCTGATACGCCTGACGGAATACTGGCCGAACGCGGAGCGCAACACGCGCCTGGTGACCCTGGAAGGCGTGTACCTGCTGAACCGCGCCATCTGGTCCGGCTTTGCCCTCGTGGCCTTGCTGCTCGGCTACTGGCGCTTCCAGTTCCACGCGACGACGGACGCGGGCGCCACCAGGCGCCGCAGCGAGGGCGAGGCACCGCAGCGCCTGTCGAACGCCTCGCTGTCCACGCAGGAAACGCCCGACTTCGCGCAGCGCAACCTGGCCGCCCTGCTCCTCAAGATGAGCTGGCTGAACCTGCGCGAAACCATCAAGAACATCTATTTTGTCGTCATCGTGCTGGCCGGCGTGCTGACCATGTATGCGGGCGCGCTCGACATGGGTTCCATCTACGGCACGAATACCTATCCCGTGACGGAAAAGGTGCTGGACATGGTCAGCGCCTCGTTCGCCCTGTTCATGCTGATCATTACCACCTTTTATGCGGGCGAGCTGGTGTGGCGCGAACGCGAGGCGGGCACGTATCAGATGCTCGACGCCCTGCCCGTGCCGAACTGGCTGCCCCTGCTGTCGAAACTGATTGCGCTGGTCGGCCTGCAAGCCTTGCTGAGCCTGGTCATCATGCTGTGCGGCATGTCGATCCAGGTCTTCAAGGGCTATTACCGCCTCGACCCTGGCCTGTACCTGGAATCGCTGTTCCTGTCGCACCTGCCCTACTATGCGCTGGTGGCCGTGCTGGCCATCTTCGTGCAGGTGCTGATCAATCAGAAATACCTGGCGTATTTCGCCATGATTCTGTACCACATCGCCAGCATCAGCTTTTCCTCGCTGGGCCTGGGCGACCCGCTGCTGCTGTACGGCAGCACGCCCGAGGTCGTGTATTCGGCCATGAACGGCGCCGGCCACTTTGTGTTGCGCGAGCGTTGGTACTTGCTGTACTGGAGCGGCGCGGCCGTCATGCTGACGGTGCTGTCGCTGCTGTTCTGGCCCCGCGGCGCGCAGGACAGCTGGCGCATCCGCCTACGCCTGGCGCGCCATGGCCTCACGCACGGCGTGCTGGCCAGCTTTGCCGGCGGCGCCCTGATCTTCGTCTTCGCCGGCGGCGTGCTGTTCTACGTCTTCCACGTGGCCAACGATTACCAGTCCGAGTTTTCCCGCGATGCGGACCGCGCCAGCATCGAGCGCCAGTACCGCAAGTTTGCCGCCACGCCGCAGCCGAGAATCACCGACGTGAAGCTCGACGTGGCCATCTACCCGGCGCAGCGCACCCTGGCCGTCACGGGCCGCTATCTGCTGCAAAACAAGACCAGCCTGCCGATCAGCCACATTTTTGTGCAGCAAGATCCGACCGCCACCATGCGCCTGCGTTTTGACGCGCGCGTGCATCCAGGCCTCGATGACGGCAAGCTCGGCTTTTACAGCTACCGCCTGGCCGCGCCGCTGGCGCCGGGCGCCACCCTAGGCCTCGATTTCGACATCCGCTATGCGCCGCGCGGCATCTTCGGCCTGGGCCAGGACACGCCCGTCGTGGCCAACGGCACCTTCTTCACGAATGCCGTGCTGCCGCACATCGGCTACCAGCCGCAACAGGAATTGACGGACCCGCGCGACCGCAAGAAACACGGTTTGCCGGCGCGCGAACGGGCCTTACCGCGCGACGATGCGAAGGGATTGGCTGACAATTACGTGAGCAACGACGCCGACCGCATCAACTTTGACGCCACCGTCAGCACGGTCGACGGCCAGACGGCCATCGCGCCGGGCATGCTGGACAACGACTGGATCGCCAAGGGCCGCCATTACTTCCATTACACGATGGACCAGCCTATCCTGAATTTCTACGCCTTCCAGTCCGCCCGCTACGCCGTCAGGCACGAGCGCTGGCAAGACGTGGCCATCGACGTGTATTACCACCCGGGACATGAATACAATCTCGATCGTTTCGTGCGCGGCAGCAAGGAAGCGCTCGAGTACTACACGAAAAACTTCGGCCCCTACCAGCACAAGGTCCTGCGCATCGTCGAGTTCCCCCGCTACGCCACGTTTGCGCAATCGTTCCCGAACACGATTCCATACTCGGAAGGCCTGGGCTTCATCGCCAAGGTGGACGACAAGAACCCGAAGGACATCGACTATCCGTTCTACATCACGGCGCATGAAGTGGCGCACCAGTGGTGGGCGCATCAACTGGTGGGCGGCAACACGCGCGGCGCCACCGTGCTCAGCGAAACCCTGGCCGAATATTCGGCGCTGATGGTGATGAAGAAAACCGTGGGGCCGGCCAAGATGCGCCGCTTCCTGCGCTATGACCTGAATCAATACCTGATGGGGCGCAGCGAAGAGCGCAAGAAGGAATTGCCGCTGGCCGAGAATGAAAACCAGCCCTACATCCACTACCACAAGGGCAGCCTGGCCATGTACTTGCTGCAAGATATCATCGGCGAAGACAAGGTCAACGGCGTGCTGCGCGACCTGCTCAAGACTTATGGCCAGAAAGGCCCGCCGTATGCCAGCGTGACGGCCCTGATTGCCGGCTTGCGCCAGGTGACGCCGCCCGAGCAGGCTTACCTGATCGACGACCTGTTCGAGAAAATCGTGCTGTTCGACAACCGCGCCCTGTCGGCCACGGCCACCAAGCGCGGCGACGGCAAGTACGCCGTCACCATCAAGGTACAGGCGGGCAAATTGACGGCCGGCGAACAGGGAGAGGAACACGACGCGCCCCTGCACGACTGGATCGAGATCGGCGTCGACGACGCGAATGGCCATCCGCTGCTGCGCGAGCGTCTGCGCATGACGGCCCGTCAGGCGAGCTACACCGTCATCGTCGGCAGCCGGCCCGGCAAGGCGGGCATCGACCCCGACAACAAGCTGATCGACCGCAAGCCGGACGACAATATGGTCACCGTCGAGCTCGAAGAGCCGTGACGAACAATGGCCGCCCGTGCATACAGGCGACCACTTCGGTATTACAGGAGAGTCAAGCTGTGGCGCAGCGCGTCACCAGGCTCAGGCTGATGCCCATTTCCGTCAGGTGCTGCATGTCGGCCAGCGACAAATCGAGCGGCGCATCGACCGTGTCGTCGCCGTTCAGCTCCAGTTGCAGCTCGGCCACGATGCGCGGCATCGTGAACGTGACGCCGCGCGAGCGGCATTCGGCCAGATAGCTGCGTATGCGCGAGGGTAACACTTGCGATTTGGGCGCCTGTGCGATCAGCACTTCAAAGCCGGAATCGAGATGCACGCGATTCGCGCCCTTCGCCTCGCCCTTGCGCCATTGCCGCTCCGGATCGGTAGGCAAGACTTCGAGAATGGATTTGAGCGTGGGGTCGTCCCCATGCACCGACAGCTTCGCCATATTCATATTGCAAGACTTTCTAGTCAGATCAGACCGACAAGTCTACGCATGGGCGGTAAATATGTCCATACGGCAATATTTGGTATTCAGCTCTAATTTGTGCTGCATCAACAACAGGCGGAACAAGCAAGTTCCGCCTGCCACCCGCTTACAGCGCCACGCCGCGCGCCTGCAAGGCGGCCCGTACGCCGGCGCCGTAGGCGGCATCGGCCCGGTCGAAGTGGTCCAGTTGACGCTGCAAGGTTTCCGGCCGCACCTGGCTCAGGGGACCGGCCAGATTGTCGAACAGGTTTTGCTTCGCCTGAGCCGACATCAGACGGAACAGATTGCCGGCCTGCGTAAAGTCGTCTTCCACGCCGCGGCCGTCGTAGCGCGCCGCGCCGCCATCGAGCGCCAGCGCTCCCTCGCCATGGCCCAGCCCTTGCGGCTGCGTGCCTGCCGCCGCCACGTTCGCGTAGTTCTGTGCCGCGCCGCCATTGTGGATCGCCATGCCGCCGTCGCGCTGCTGGTTATGGAAGGGGCAGCGGGCCGCATTCACGGGCAAGTGCTGGTGGTTCGTGCCGACGCGGTACAGCTGGGCGTCGTGGTAGGCGAACAGCCTGCCTTGCAGCATCTTGTCCGGCGAGTAACCCATGCCTGGCACGGCGTTGGCCGGCGAAAAGGCCGCCTGCTCGACTTCCGCGTGGTAATTTTCCGGGTTACGGTTCAATTCGAAAATACCGACCGGCAGCAGCGGGAAGTCCGCGTGCGGCCACACTTTCGTCAGGTCGAACGGGTTCCAGCCCGTGCGCTGTTCCCATGCATCGAGTTGCTCCTGCGTCGCCACCTGCAGCTTGACTTCCCACTGGGGGAAATCGCCGCGCTCGATGGCGCCGAACAGGTCGCGCTGGGCGTAGTCGGGGTCGGCACCGGCCAGGCGGCCCGCTTCCGCGGCAGGCAGATTCTTGATGCCCTGGCGCGTCTTGAAGTGCCATTTCACGTACACGCGCTGGCCGTCGGCATTGATCAGGCTATACGTGTGGCTGCCGAAGCCATCCATGTGCCGGTAGCCGTCCGGCGTGCCCCGGTCCGAGAACAGCATGGTGACCTGATGCAGGCTTTCCGGCGCATGGCTCCAGAAGTCGAACATCATTTCAGCCGATTTCAAGTTGCTATGCGGATCGCGCTTTTGCGTGTGGACGAAGTCGGGGAACTTGATCGGGTCCTTGATGAAGAACATCGGTGTGTTGTTGCCAACCAAATCCCAGTTGCCTTCTTCCGTGTAAAAACGCACGGCGAAACCGCGCGGGTCGCGTTCCGTGTCTGCACTGCCGCGTTCGCCACCGACGGTGGAAAAACGGGCGAAGGTGGCCGTCTGCTTGCCCACTTCACTGAACAGCTTGGCTTTGGTGAGGCGCGAAATGTCGTGCGTGACGGTAAAGGTGCCGTAGGCGCCCGAACCTTTGGCGTGCACGACGCGCTCAGGGATGCGCTCGCGGTTGAAATGCTGGAGTTTTTCGATCAGATGGAAGTCTTGCAGCAGCAGCGGGCCACGGGGGCCGGCGCTGAGGGAATTCTGGTTGTCGGCGACGGGGATGCCCGAGGCTGTACTGAATGGCGGCTGTTGGCTCATGGCTGCTTTTCCTTCGTTGTGACTAATGGAACCAGTGTAACGAGGTCAACAACAAAGGAAAAGATAATTGATTTTATCAAACCGATAGCTATTTACAATGCACACCCTTGTGCATCGCACACGCCGCCCAGCTGCGCCTGCAACTTCGCCGGCTGGCCCAGGAAGCCGCCGATATCGATCACGGACAGCTTGCCGCTGCCATCGTCGAGCACGAATGTGGGAAAGCCCTGGCCGCCCACCTGCGCCAGCAAGGCGCGGCTGGCGTCGATGTGCTGCTGCGTGGCAGCGCCCGTCTGGCGCGCATATTCGGACTGGAATGCCGCCCCATCCATGCCCAGCTCTTGCGCCAAGGTCACCAGCACGGGAGCGTCGGCGATGCGCAAGCCGTCCACGTAATGGGCGCGCTGCACGCGCTGCAGCATGTCCAGGCCCTTGCCGGCCAGGACTTCAGCCACCAGGACGGCCGTGATCGGCGGTTCGGAATCCATCATGGCCGTCGTATCGTTCAGCAAGCCATTCATATAAGCATCGCCAAATGGCTGGCCCGACAATTGCTCGATGCGCCGGTCATGCGGCAGCACATAGCCGCGCCATTCAGGCGTGATCTGGCGGCGATTGCTGCCCGTCATCATGCCGCCGCCGTGGAAGGCCACCGTCAGGCCGGGCACGGCGCGCGCCGCCTCGACCAGTGGCGCGGCGCCGTAACACCAGCCGCATAGCGGGTCGAAAATGTAGTGCAGTGTGGGCATGGGAGCCTCCTTGTTGCCGCTTACCATTTCATTTCGCCTTTGGCCACTTTCGCGCTAGTTTCCAAGGCGCCATCGAGGCCCAGCTTCGGATAGCGCATTTTCATCGCCTCGATCAGGGCGGCCGAATTGGCGGCCTTGGCCGTTTCCTCTTCAAACGTCACCAGATAGTCGCGCGTAAAACCGATGCTGTCCGGCGTCAGGGGCGAACCGACCTTGAAGTGGCCAGGCACGACGGTCACCGGTTTCAGGGCGGCGATGCCGTCCAGGGTCTTGAGCCAGTCCTGGCGCGATTGCGCGCTTTGCGTATCGGCCGTCCACACGTGCAAGTTGCCAAACAGCACCACGCCGCCGACGACGGCCTTGATCGATGGAATCCACACATAGGTGCGCGCTGGCGTCGGGCCGGCGATGTCCAGCGACTGGCCTTCCAGGGCGATGTGCTTGCCTTTCAACGCTTCCGGAATGACGATGCTTTTCGGCGCATTGTCTTTCAGGATCGGGCCCCAGTAGGCGACCTTGGCGTCGGCCTTGCGGCGGATCTCGGCGACCGTTTCCGGCGTGGCAACGATTTTCGCCTGCGGGAAGGCGGCCTTGATCACGTCGAGGCCAAAGTAGAAATCGGGATCGCTGTGGCTGATGTAGACCGTCGTCAGTTTCTTGCCGCTGGCGCGAATCTTCTCCACCAGCTTTTGCGCTTCGGCGCGCGAGAACTGCGCATCGATCAGCACGGCGTCATGCTTGCCCGCAACCAATACGGAAGCGACGGGGAAGATGGCCTCTTCGCCCGGGTTGAATACTTCCAGGGTCAGGGGAGCGCTGGCGGCGGCCGAGGCGGCGCTGGCGGCAAACACGGTGGAAACAAGAACGCTGCTGATGGTTTTGGAGAACATGATCTGCCTTCACAAGATGATTGGGATGACTGCATCTTACGTTGCTCGGTTCGGTAGAAAAACCCGTTAAAGCGCAATAGTTTGTTTCATATTTCGATGCAATCCGACCATCGAACA
Organism: Janthinobacterium sp. Ant5-2-1; assembly: GCF_001445815.1. Classification (NCBI taxonomy): domain Bacteria; kingdom Pseudomonadati; phylum Pseudomonadota; class Betaproteobacteria; order Burkholderiales; family Oxalobacteraceae; genus Janthinobacterium; species Janthinobacterium sp. Ant5-2-1. The sequence goes on from NZ_LNCE01000055.1 coordinate 11,832, forward strand.
GCAAATGTGTCACAGCGTCATGATGGCGTCACATTGGATTGTTATCTTGCTAGCTCTTTCAAACCTAGCCGGATGAACCACATGACACGCAGAAAAATTTCCGTCGCTGGCTGCAGCGTCGCCATCACCCTGATGCTGGCCGCCTGCGGCAGCGACGCCAAAAAAGAAGAAGTAGTGGCTGAAGCGCCGCCGAAAAACGTCATCTTTTTCCTCGGCGATGGCATGGGCCTGACCACCATGACGGCCGCGCGCATCTATTCGGTGGGCGAAGAAGGTTCGCTGACCATGGACACCCTGCCGGAAACGGCCTTCGTCAAGACGTTCTCGAACGACGCGCAAGTGACGGACAGCGCGCCATCGATGGCCGCCTACATGACCGGCGTCAAGATGAACAATGAAGTCATCTCGATGTCGGCCAACACGGTCGCCATCGATCCGGGTACGGATGCGAACGGCAACAAGCTGGTCAACAAATGCGGCACCGGCAACGGCACGCCCGCCACCACCTTGCTGGAACTGGCCAAGGCCAAGGGCTTTGCCGCCGGCGTCGTCAGCACGGCGCGCGTAACGCACGCCACGCCGGCCGCGACCTATTCGCACATCTGCCACCGTGACCTGGAAAACGATATCGCCGCAGCCCTGGTGCCAGGCGGCACGGGCTACAACAGCGCGCTGGGCACCGCCGGCCTGGACGTGGTCCTCGGCGGCGGCGCGCAATTCTTCAAACCGTTCAAGGATGGCGGCAAGCGTTCCGACGGGCGCGACCTGGTCGCCGAACTGAAAGCGAAAAGCTACACGGTCGCCAACACGGCCACCGACTTCAAGGCCGTCGATGCCGCCAAGACGGAGCGCCTGTTCGGCGTGTTCACGTCCAGCCACATGAGCTACGACCTGGACCGCGATGCCGCCAAGGAGCCTAGCCTGGCGGACATGACCACCAAGGCCATGGACGTGCTGGCCAAGAACAAGAAAGGTTACTTCCTGATGGTCGAAGGCGGCCGCATCGACCATGCGCTGCACGAAACGACAGCCAAGAAAGCGCTGCAAGACACGGTCGCGTTCGACAACGCCATCAAGGCCGCCATCGACAAAGCCAAGCTTACCGACCCGACCCTGGCCAATACCCTGATCGTCGTCACGGCCGACCATGACCACACCCTGGTACTGAACGGCTACGCCAAGCGCACGGGTAAGACGGCTGCCGGCAACCCTGGCGTGCTGGGCGTGGTGAAGAACTACGTCACCGGCGCGGTCGAAAAAGACCTCGATGGTGCACCGTATTCGATCATCGGCTTCGGCAATGGCGAAAACCGCACCCAGTCGAGCCGCGCCGCCATGGCCAGCCTCGATGAAACCGTCACCAGCGCCAACAATTACCACCAGGAAGCGGTGATCCGCACGGCGGCGGGCAACGAAACCCACGGCGGCACCGACGTCTTCCTGGGCGCCATCGGCAAGGGTTCGGAAACCTTCCTGGGCACCATCGACAACACCAAAGTATTCGGCCTGGTCAAGACGGCCGGCGGTCTGTAATCCCCAAGACATCAAAAATTGGACAAAATCATGAAATCCGCATTGAAACTCTCCTTGTTGACCACGCTCGTGGCCGCCAGCGTTGCCAACGGCGCCTACGCCGCCGACGCCAAAAACGTCATCTTCTTCCTCGGCGACGGCATGGGACCATCCGTCGTGACGGCGTCGCGCATCTACAAATACGGCGAAGACGGCAGCCTGACGATGGACACGCTGGAGCGCACGGCGCGCATCAAGACGTTCTCGAACGATGCGCAAACGACGGACAGCGCGCCTTCGATGGCCGCCTACATGACCGGCGTCAAGATGAACAATGAAGTCATCTCGATGGCGCAGGACACGATCGCCAAGGAACCCGGCCGCGACGCCAATGGCAACCTGGGCGTGGACAATTGCCCGGCCGGCGGCAAGAGCGCGCCGACCATCCTGGAACTGGCGAAAGCCAAGGGCAAGGCCGTGGGCGCCATCACCACCACGGAATTGACGCACGCCACACCGGCAACAACTTTCTCGCACATCTGCAACCGCAATGCGCAATACGCGATCGCCGCGCAAGCGGTGCCAGGCGGCGCGGGCTACAACGCGGCCCTGGGCGATGGCGTCGACGTGCTGATGGGTGGCGGCCGCAACCACTTCACACCTTGGTCGGCCAGCAACAAATATGGCCGCGCCGATGGCCGCAACCTGTTGACGGAACTTGCCGCCAAGGGCTACACCGTGGCCGCGACGAAAGCGGAAATGGCGGCAGCGCAGAGCGGCAAGAAATTCATCGGCCTGTACAGCACCCGCAGCCACCTGGAATATGAACTGGACCGCACGGCCACGCCGCCGCTGGGCGAAGGCGCGACCCAGCCTAGCCTGTCGGAAATGACCCTCAAGGCCATCGACTTGCTGTCGAAAAACACGAACGGCTACTTCCTGATGGTCGAAGGCGGCCGCATCGATCACGCCTTGCATGGCATCAATGCCAAGCGCGCGCTGACGGACACCATCGCCTTCGACGACGCCATCAAGGCCGCCATCGCCAAGATCAAGGAAACCGATCCGACCCTGGCCAATACCCTGATCGTCGTCACGGCCGACCATGACCACACCCTGGCCTTCAACGGCTACGGCAAGCGCGGCAATCCTATCCTCGACATCAACCGCGGCTACAAGGATAACCAGCCGAGCAAGGATGCCGATGGCAATACCTACACCACCCTGGTGTTCGGCAACGGCCCGAACCGCCCTGACCTGCGCAGCAACGTCGACAGCGCCACGGCACTGAAAGACAACTACCTGCAAGAAACAGGCGTGCGCCTGGCCAGCGAAACCCACGGCGGCGGCGACGTCAAGCTGCTGGCCACGGGCGCCGGCGCCAAGTCCTTCAAGGGCACCCTGGACAACACCAAGGTGTTTGACTTGCTGAAGGCGGCCTTCGGCTTCTGATCCACATCAACACGGTAACCCCACCGGGGCGGATGGCGTAGGCCCTCCGCCCCTCTGCACGTAAAGGCACCACCATGAAATCATCCCTGATCGCCGTCCTCCTCGCCGCCGGCTTTGCCGCCGGCGCGCAAGCTGCCCCCACCGCCGCGCCTCCTTCCGCTCCTGCCGACCTGGACCTGGGCATCACCTATTACAGCCGCGTCCTGACGCCGGAAGGCGTGACGCGCGAGAGCCGCTACGAAGAAAAGATGCTGCGCCGCCCCGGCCATGTGTGGGTCGAGCGCGTGCTGGCGCCGTCGACGGACGCGCATGCGGGCCACAAGCATGGCGACAACACCAAAGTGGCGCTGAAGGCCACGCAGCATGAGCACAAGCACTTCAATCCCGTGCTGATCCCCCGCCACGTGATGCTGGAAAAAAATACCGTGCGCGTGGAATACATCGATGCGCATGACAAGATCGTCGTCGCCATCCCCAAGGCCGAATACGAAAACGTCAATTTCGACGGCTCCTGGGAAAACAGTTTTTATCTGCTGGACCCGAAACTGGTGGCCGCCATGCCGCTGTCGAAACAGGCGTCGAACGTGACGGGCGCACGCTGGCGCGAAGTGGAAAAGAATGGCGTGTTCCAGCGCATCCTGTGGGATGAACAAAAGCAGATTCCGCTGATTATCGAAAGCGGCGACCGCGCGAATACCTTCTACCGCCGGGTCGACGTCAAGCTGCAGCCGACCGTCAGCAAGGCGCAGCCGTGGGCGAATTTGCAGAACTACGCGCAGCGCGAGTATTCCGACTACCTCGACTAAACGTCAGACTCACGCCAAGAAAATCGGGACGTAAAAAAAGCCAGGGAACTCCCTGGCTTTTGTTTGGCTGGCGCCCGATTACTCGGCCGCTGCCGCTTTCTTCGCCGGCGCCTTCTTGGCGGCCGGCTTTTTCACGGCCGTGGCTTTCTTGGCTGGCGCCTTTTTGACGGCTGCCGCTTTCTTGACGGCCGTTTTCTTCGCTGGCGCCGCGCCTTCTTCGCCTTCGACCTCGGCGGCTGCCGCCTTGGTCTTGGCGCCCGGCTTGGCCTTGCGCTCTTCAAACTCGAAGCTCACCTTGCCATCCTTGCCGCGCACGAGGAATGCCTTGAACGGGCGGCGGGTACGCTGCGAAACAAAGCCCGGCAACAAATCCGTCTTGCCATCGTTGAGCAGTTTTGCCATTTGTTCCGGCAAGATTTCCTGCTGCAAGATGATGCGGCCGCTGCGGAAGTCGCACGTCTTCGGCTTGGCCACGCTGTGCTCGCACACATAGGCCAGGCCCATTTCGTACACGCCGGCGTTGCACTTGGGGCAAGGACCCACGGGCGTCTGGCCCGTGAAATCGACGCCTTCGCCATCTTCGCTCTCGTCGTTCTGGCCGAAATCGAATTCCAGTTTGAAATTCTTGATCTCTTCATCGCGCACGATGCGCAGGATGGCGGCGAACGGACGGCCCATCTTCGAACGGAAGCCTTGCAGCGGGCCGATGGTGCGGTCCTTCAGCAATTGTTCCACTTCGGCGATTTCGAACTGGCGCGAACCCGGCGTCTTGCTCATCGAGAATTCGCACTTGGTGCAGGCGAAACGGCGGTAGTTTTCCTTCACCACGCCGCCGCAATTCGGGCATGGCGTTTCCAGGGTAGCGTAGTCGCCCGGGATCGTGTCGTTGTCGTATTCCTTGGCGCGCTTGACGATGATTTGCGTCATCTGCGCGATTTCACGCATGAATTCTTCGCGCGAAATCTTGCCTTTTTCCATCTGCGACAGTTTGTATTCCCACTCGCCCGTCAGCTCCGGCGCCGTCAATTCATTGACGCCCAGGCCTTTCAACAAGGTCATCAGCTGCGACGCCTTGGCAGTTGGAATCAGTTCGCGGCCTTCGCGGATCAGATAGCGTTCCGTCAGCAAGCCCTCGATGGTGGCGGCGCGCGTCGCTGGCGTGCCCAGGCCCTTGCCGGCCATCGCATCGCGCAGCTCGTCGTCGTCGATCAGCTTGCCGGCGCCTTCCATGGCCGACAGCAACGTTGCTTCAGTGAAGCGCGCTGGCGGCTTGGTGACCAGGCCGTTGGCGTTGACGCTTTCCGTCTGTACTTTCTCGCCCTTGGCGACGGGCACCAGGTTGCCGTTGCCATTGCTTTCCTTGTCGGCGTCCGTCGACGCTTCCTTGCCGTAGATGGCCAGCCAGCCCGGATTGGTCATGACCTTGCCTTCAGTCTTGAACTGATGGCCGGACACTTCCGTGTAGCGCGTGGTGACCTGAAATTCCGCAGGCGGGAAGAACACGGCCATGAAACGGCGCGTGACGAGGTCGTACAATTTTTGTTCCGGCTCGGACAAATTCTTTGGCGCGATCGTCGTCGGGATGATCGCGAAGTGATCCGAGATCTTCGTGTTGTCGAAGATGCGCTTGTTCGGTTTGACCCAGCCCTTGTCGATGATCTGCTTGGCGAACTGGTGGTAGTTGCTGTTTTCCTTGACCGTTTCCAGCGCCTGCAGCACGGTCGGCATGTAGTCTTCCGGCAGGTGGCGCGAATCGGTACGCGGATATGTCAGCACCTTGTGCTTTTCGTACAGCGCCTGGGCCAGACCCAGGGTATTTTTAGCGGAGAAGCCGAAACGCGAGTTCGCTTCGCGCTGCAGGCTGGTCAGGTCGAACAGGCCCGGCGCCATCGAGGTGGTCGGTTTCGATTCTTCCGTGACGATGCCTTGGCGGCCGCGGCAGGCGGTGGCGATCGAGTCGGCAGCCGTCTTGCTCCACAGGCGCTCGGCGCGCTTCTCGGGATCGTTCTCGTCCTTCTTGAACTTCGTGTCGAGCCAACGGCCTTCATAGATGCCGGCCGCGCAGACGAATTCGGCGCGCACTTCCCAGAAGTCGCGCGGCACGAATTTCTTGATCTTGTCTTCGCGTTCGACGACGATGGACAGGGTTGGCGTTTGCACGCGGCCCACGGTCGTCAGGTAGAAGCCGCCTTCTTTCGAATTGAACGCCGTCATGGCGCGCGTGCCATTGATGCCGATCAACCAGTCGGCTTCCGAACGGCAGCGGGCCGCGTCTGCCAGCGGCAGCATTTCCTCGTCGCTGCGCAGGTGCGAGAAACCGTCGCGGATGGCGCCCGGCGTCATCGACTGCAGCCACAAACGCTTGACCGGTTGCTTGGCTTTCGCGTTTTGCGCGATCAGGCGGAAAATCAGCTCGCCTTCACGCCCCGCATCGCATGCGTTGATGAGGGTGGTGACGTCTTTGCGTTTGATCAGCTTGTTTAATACTTTGAGGCGCGCTTCCGTCTTGGCGATCGGGTTCAGCGCGAAATACGGTGGAATCATCGGCAAGTGCGCGAAACTCCATTTGCCGCGCTTCACGTCGAATTCTTCCGGTACGGCGATCTCCAGCAAGTGGCCGACCGCCGACGACAGGACGTATTCATCCGATTCAAAGTACTCATCGTGCTTGGTAAAGCCGCCAAGCGTCTTCGCGATATCGTTCGCGACAGAAGGCTTCTCGGCGATGATGAGGGTTTTTGTCATATTTTTTAGTCTCGAAAAATGCTCTAGGATAGTTTCAGCATGCGCATCATACAGTGCATTGCCAGGCGCCGACGCTTTTGTCTGCGCAAGGCACAGTGACTTGTGGTCTTGTCAAGCGGCCAATGATAAGCGCCTATTGAAGAATTCGGCAAGTTATCTGCAAGCAAGAATGCGCAGGCGCAAACACAATGGCCTGGCGTGCGCGCCGGTGCAGCACATAGTAAAGGGGATGGCGCGGCGGCGGCGCCAGGGTCGGGCAGACAGCGAAGAATATGGGTATATATTAGTGCAATAAGCGCGGCGGGAGATCTTCGTCGTCGACAAATAAGTCGTCGAACATCAGGGCGTCCGGTTCCTTGCCCTGGCTCCACAGCAGCATCAGCACGATGACTTTCAGCTTGCCCAGCGACACGGGCGCCTCGTCGAGCGCCAGCGCCCGTTCGATGACGATTTCGCGCTGCAGCGGCGACAGCACCTTGGCGCTTTCCAGGAACTGGATGAAACCGATGGCGGCCGTGCCCAGCACGTCGCTTTCCTGCTGTACATAGAAACGCGTGCCCGTGGAACTGGCCGTCAGGATTTGTTCGACGCCGGCCATGGCGTTCAAGTCCGTCAGCCACACGAGCGCTTCGGAAATCTCCACGTCGTCGAAACCGACGGCCGACAGTTTGCGCGCCAGGACTGCCGGCTCGGGGCAGGCATCGGGGCGATAGTAAGTCTCGTAGAGGTACACCAGGATATCGAACATGGCTCTACTCTAGCAGCTAAGCTCGCTAAGACACAAGGGTGCGCACAGACAAAGCGCGCCCGTGCGGCAAGGCCGCCACACAAGTGACAAGCTGTCATTTGCAGCGTTGAAACAGTCCTCCCGGCAAGCGTTCGACCCGCCCCGCCAGCTCCAGCGCCAGCAATTCGCCCATCAGCGCGCCCATGGCCAGGCCGCTGCGCGCGGCCAGGGTATCGGCATCGTGGGGATCGTGGCCCAGCGCGGCCAGCAGCGGCGTCTCGTCCTCCACCGCTGGCGGCGCCATGGGAACGCCGCCCAGCCACTGCAGCTCTTGCAGCACGTCATCGGCCGACTCGACCAGCTTGGCCCCCTGCTTGATGAGCGCATGGCAGCCCTTGGCCAACGTCGCATGGATGGAGCCGGGCAAGGCATACACGTCGCGCCCCTGCTCGCCGGCCAGGCGCGCCGTGATCAATGAGCCCGATTGCGCGGCCGCCTCGATCACCAGTACGCCGCGCGCCAGGCCGCTGATCAGGCGGTTGCGGCGCGGAAAGTTACCGGGCATGGCAGGCAAGCCCAGCGCATACTCGCTGACGATGCAGCCGTGTTCGGCGATTCTTTGCGCCAGATCCAGGTTGCGGCGTGGATACACCAGATCGGCGCCCGTGCCGATCACGGCCACGGTGGCGCCCGCGCCGCGCAAGCCGCCCTCGTGCGCGTGCGTGTCGATGCCCAGCGCCAGCCCGGAAATGATGGTCAGGCCTGCCGCGCTGAGGGCTTGCGCGAAGGCAGCCGCATTCTGCATGCCTTGCGCGCTGGCATTGCGGCTGCCGATGATGGCCACACCGGGACGCGACAGCAGTTCCGCCCGTCCCCGCACATATAACAAGAGCGGCGGATCGGCGATTTCCAGCAGCAGCGGCGGATACGCAGCATCGGCCAGGGTCAGCACGGCATTGCCGGGCCGCTCCAGCCACTGCAGGGTGAGCGCGAGCTGGCTGTTGGCCACCGGCTTGGGCGGCTGCACGATGGCGCGCGCCACGCTGGCCGGCACCACCTCGCGCAAGGCCTCGAACGACGTGGCAAAGATTTGCGGCGGCAGGCCGAAGCGGGCCAGCAAGGCGCGCGCCGCCACCGGCCCCACGCCGGGCAGATGCTGCAGGCGCAGCCAGCCCGCCAGGTCCGTGGCCGTGTCTGCCGTCGTTGCAATTGCATGCATGACAACCTCGCTGTGTACTGTGCCATCCCATGCTAGCGCCATGGCACGGACGCGATACCGACGCGCGCAAGAATGCGTGCAATGGCGCTGCAAAACGGCCCGCCGCCCACAGGGCCATGGGTGTCTGTGATAAAATTTCCCTTTGCAGCAAACGAATAGCGCATTGGCAAACGCATCTGCCGCGCCGTTGCGCCACACGCGCCCAGCCGTAGCGTACTCAAAAATAAAATAGCCCTGCCATCGTTCGCATGGCCCAGGCATGAATAATCCGGCGCACCGGCGCCCACCTTAACCAGTCGAATCCGTATGTCCATATTAAATATCCTGCGTTACCCCGATCCTCGCCTGCACACGATCGCCAAGCCCGTCACCGAATTTGACGCGCGCCTGCAAACCCTGATCGACGACATGGCCGAAACCATGTACGACGCCCCTGGCGTCGGCCTGGCCGCGTCGCAAGTGGACGAGCATATCCAGATGATGGTGATCGACACCACCGAAGAGAAAAACCAGTTGCAAGTCTTCATCAACCCGGAAATCACCTGGGCCAGCGAAGAAAAGCAGGTCTACGACGAAGGCTGTCTGTCCGTGCCTGGCGTCTACGATGGCGTCGAGCGCCCGGCCCGCATCAAGGTGCGCGCCCTGGACCGCCACGGCAAGCAGTACGAACTGGAAGCCGATGGCTTGCTGGCCGTCTGCATCCAACATGAGATGGATCACTTGCTGGGCAAGGTATTCGTCGAATACCTGTCGCCGCTCAAGCGCAACCGCATCAAGACCAAGATGATCAAGGAAATCCGTGGTCTCGAGCGCGAAGCGAGTCTGCGCGCACAGAACCGCCGCTTTTAAGCAGACTTCGAGCCACAGCTGATAGACTAAGCAGCAACAGTAGTCGTTACACCACGCCAGCCTGGCGCCTTCGGCGCGGGCCTGCGCACCTCACGTCAAGGAACCATATGAAAGTGATCTTCGCAGGCACGCCTGAATTCGCCGCCACGGCCCTGAAAGACTTGCACGAAGCGGGATTCGAGATTCCGCTGGTGCTGACCCAGCCCGACCGCCCCGCCGGACGCGGCATGCAACTGCATGCCTCGGCCGTCAAGCAATATGCGCAGCAGCACGGCATCGAGGTGCTGCAGCCACTGTCCTTGCGCATGGACAGCAAGGACCCGCAGCGCGCCGCCGAAGCGAAAGCGGCCCACGAACGCCTGCTGGCCACCGACTACGATGTCATGGTGGTGGCGGCCTACGGCTTGATCTTGCCGCGCAGCACCCTCGATATCAAACCCTGCATCAATATCCACGGTTCCCTGCTGCCGCGCTGGCGCGGTGCCGCGCCGATTCACCGCGCCATCGAAGCGGGCGACGATGAAACGGGCGTGACCATCATGCAGATGGAAGAAGGCCTCGATACGGGCCCCATGCTGGCCATCGAGCGCACGCCCATCGAGGCGGGCGACTCCACCGCCACCTTGCACGACAAGCTCGCCACCCTGGGCGGCAAGATGATCGTCGAAACCCTGCGCAAGATGCAGCAGCAGCCGCTCGAAGCCGTGCCGCAGCCGGAAGCGGGCGTCACCTATGCGGCGAAAATCGCCAAGGAAGAAGCGGCGCTCGACTTCAGCCTGCCAGCGCTGGAACTGGGCCTGAAAATCCGCGCCTTCAATCCGTTTCCCGGCGCCTGCGGCCAGGTCGATGGCGTCACCATCAAGATCTGGGCCGCCGAGGTGATCGAGGCGGACAGCAAGGAAGCGCCAGGCCAGGTACTGGCGGCCGACGCCCAGCACGGCATCGTCGTGGCTTGCGGCAATGGTTCCTTGCGTCTGACGGAACTGCAGAAACCGGGCGGCAAGCGCCTGCCTGCGGCCGAGTTCATCAAGGGCTTCCCACTCGAAGGCAAGCGCTTCGTTTAAACCGGCACGTGCCCATGGACCAGCTGACCGCCCTGCGCGCCCTGCGCCGCGTCGTGGAACTGGGCAGCTTCACGGCCGCCGGCGACGCGTTGGGCATTTCCCATTCCATCGTCTCGCGCCAGGTGCGCCAGCTGGAAAACCAGCTGGGCGCCCAACTGCTCAACCGCACGACGCGCCGCTTCGCGCTGACGGCCGCCGGCCAGGAATACTACCTGGCCAGCCGCGACATCCTCGACGCCCTCGATGCGGCCGACCGCGCCGTCGCCATGCACCAGGCGCAGCCGTCCGGCAGCCTGCGCATCAATGCGCCGATGGCTTTCGGCACCCTGGAGTTGGCCGCCTGGCTGCCCGAATTTACCCGCCAATATCCGCATATCCACATCGATCTCGTCTGCAATGACCGCATCGTCGACCTGATCGACGATGGTTTCGACGTGGCGCTGCGCCTGGCGCGCGGCTTGCCCGATTCCACCCTGGTGGCGCGCCAGCTGGCCAGCAGCCGCACCGTGGCCGTCGCCTCGCCCGCCTACCTGGCCCGCCATGGCCACCCGGCCACGCCGCAAGACCTGGCGCAGCACAATTGCTTGATGTATACCTCCGGCGAGAAGCCGGCGGAATGGTCGTTTACGGATAGTGACGGCGCCGCGCACAAGGTGGCCGTGCGCGGCAGCCTGCAAGCCAATACCAGCGTGGCCCTGCGTGAAGCCGCCGTGGGCGGCATGGGGATTGCCGGCGCGGCCGCCTTCATCGTGCGCGACGCACTGCGCAGTGGCCAGCTGGTGGAAGTCTTGCCCGGCTACACCTTGCGTTCACGCACTCTGTACGCGCTGTATCCGCACAGCCGCCAGTTGTCGCCCAAGGTCAGGGCCTTCGTCGATTTTGCCGTGCAGCACTATCAGGATCGCCGCTGGGATTGATCAGGCCTGCTGCAGCGCCTTGCGCACGGCGCGGAACTGCTGCGTCAATCCGCCATAGCCCCAGGCCGCCTGGCGCGCATCGTGCACGTGGATGTAGCTGACGTCGTGCAAGGCGCCGAGATACTCCTGCATGGCGGCGAACACGGCGGCGATATACGCGGCCTTTTCCGCTGCCGTATTCGTTTCATCGCTGATCAGGATATCGAGGAAAAAACTGGCCTTGCCTTGCGCCTGCAAGGACGGCCCGCCGACAAACCAGTGCGCCGCGTCAAGATGGCTGATGGCCACCGACGTCAGCTCGGGCGCCTTGTGCAACAGTTGCGCCGTCAATTGGCTCAGGGTGGCGGCGATGGCGGCCGACTGACGCGCATCGGGTGGCGTGGATAAACGCAGGTTCAGGATGGGCATGGGATGCTCCGCAAGTGGATGAAGCCCCATTCTAGGCAGGCGGGAGATAAAACGGCAGCCTCCGCCAGGCACAGGATCTGTGCAGTTTATGCACCAATGCCTGCGCGCATAAAAAAGGGCTTGCCGCGGCAAGCCCTTGTTGCATCCAGCGCCCTTGCCTAGCGGCGCTGCACCTTCATCAGGCGTGCGCCCACGGACGACGACAGGCTGACTTCGAAGCGGCCACCAGCCGGCAAGGCGCTCACGTCGACGCTGGCTTTGCCACCTGTCAAGTCACTGGCGACCACCGTCTTGCGGCCATCGGCAGCCACGTGCAGCACGGCGGCGTACGGTTCCGCCTCGGCATTCCAGGCCAGCGCCAGCTTGCCGCCGCTTTGTACCGCATCGAACGTGGCATCGTTGGCGGCTGCCCTGCTGCGGCGCGCCGGGCGCTCCAGCTTGGCCAAAGCCTTGCCATTTTGCAGCACTTGCACGTCGCTGATGTCGCCCGGGTTGGCGAAGCTGACGCGGAAATGGCTCATGGCGTTGCCGCCATGGTCGGCCACGGAGACGCCATCGAAGGGCAAGTCGATAGTCTGTCCCAACGCCGTCAAGACGCGCAAGGTATAGGCATGGCCGCTGCCGCTGGCCGCTGCGCCCACACGCGTGGACGAGGCAACGGCTGGGCGCAAGGCCACGCCGCTTGGCGTGATGCGGCCGGAAATCGTCAGATAGCCATGCTCGGCCACGGACATGCTGGCGGCCAGCACATTGCTGCCGGTAATCTGCGTGCCGCGTCTTTCCAGGAATTGCTGCACGCGCACATAGCTGTAGTCGGAGAACCAGGCACCGCTGCAATAGCTCATCACGTCTTTCATCGGCGTCACGCCATACACTGCCTTGCTCAACTGGCCGATGCTGCCCGCATAGCTGCTGTTGTACAGCGGTTGCGGACCCAGCTCGCCATTAGGGTACGGGTAATCGGTGGCCGCATTGGCTGGACCGCCGCAGGCAACGTGCTGCAGCGAGTGGTTGTGGCCCAGCTCATGCACCATCGTGGTCAGCCATTCAGGCCAGCTATTGCCGAAGGGATCGACGGAGGCAATGCTGTTGAACCTGGCGTCCAGGCCGATGGCCGACGTGAAGTCGTTGCTGCTGCCAGGCGGGTTGATGTAGGCCAGGCCGGCGGCGCGCGTGGAGGACATTTTCGGCACGAAACCATAATAATAGGCGCCGCGGTCTTCCAGCGCGCGCTGGCTTTCCAGCTTGCCCAGGGTATCGCTCCACCAGCTGTCGGCCGTGCTGCTGCCAGGTACGCTCAGTGGGGCGCGCGTGGTGATGCTGATATTTTCCGTCGCATACGGATACACGCGGGTCAGTGCAGCGCGGATCAGCTCGGCGTCAGGCAGTTGCGCCACGCCATCGTCGGTACTCAGCGGTACCAGCACCAGATGAATTTTCGCTGCGCTGGCCACGACAGGCGCCGCTTCCTGGCTCACTTGCGTACCGTCATTGCCCACGGCCGTCACGCGCACGCGCACGCCGGGCAAGATCCAGCCCGATGGCAGGACGGCGCTGAAATTGCCGTTGAAGCTGTAATCGCTTTTCGTTGTCGGCAAGACCGATGGGCCGCTCATGGTGATGCTGCCCAGGTTGCTGCCATTGGCGGCCGTCGCATTCAGGATCACGGACGGGCTGGCCTGGCCGGCCTGCGTGGCCAGCACGGACACGCGCACGGCGGCCGGCTTGCCGCGCGTCAAGCGCAAGGCGGCATTGCTGGCGTTCAAGTTCAGTACCTGCGCGAAATCAATGCTGCCCAGGGTAAAGGCCGACACCGTACCTGCATTCACGGCGATGCGCGAAGCGGCCGACAGCATCACGCTGCCCGTTGCCGACGCTGGCGCGGACAGCAACAGCTGACTGGCACTGGCGCTGACGATGACGGCTGGCGTACTGCCGACCGTTGCCGAGCTGACTTGGTCGAGATTGCTGCCCTGCAGCGTCACCGACAAGGTCGCGCCATTGACGGCCGACGTGATCGACGTCACTGCCACGCTGGCCAGGAGCGTGTACGTGTCGCTGCTGATGACATCGTTGTAGGGCCCGCGCACCGTCAGCGCGCCCGTTGCCGCGCCCGCAGGCACCACCACCGTCACGCTGCCGGCCGTCTGGCTTTGCGGCGTTGCCGCCGCGCCATTGCCGAATTGCACCGCCGTCACGGCGCCCATGCCGCCGCCCGCGATCGTCACGCTGGAACCGACGCCGCCCGTTGCCGGCGCGACACTGCTCACGCTCAGCGGCAGATACACATTCACGTTATAGCTGGTTGCCGCCGTGCCGCTGGCGCTGACGAGGCTCAAGGCGCCCGTCACGGGCACGCCCGGCATGGCCAGGGTCACGCTGCTGTCGCTGCTGGCGCTGGCGGTAACGTTCACGCCACCCACCTGGAAAGCCGTCACGCGGCTCAGATTGCTACCCGTCACCACCAGGCTGCCGCCAACGGCGACATTCGCCGCCGAGACAGCCGTCACGGCAGGAATCACAGCAGGAATCACGACGGGATTGCCCGACGTGGTCGCCACCACCGTGTCACCGCCACCACCGCCCCCCCCGCCGCAAGCGGACAGGCCCAGCACGACAAACAATGCTACAAGCAGATGGTTTTTCATGGCTGGCAACCATGTTGATACAGCGCGATGCCGGGGAGGACACGAGAGAAATGTGACATATTGGTGACTTTTGGTGAGAATGTAATTTCGAAGAACCAATATTATGGGTTAATTCGATTCCTAAAGACAACTATTAATGCTTTTGATTCAATTGGTTTTGATAATAATAAAAGTATCTGTTTGGAAACCTTTATTTTGGGAATTATTCACTTCACTCTGCATTGTCCTAAATCAAAATTATTTTCCTTTGCAGCTATTGCCATTCAATTCATTAAAAAGATTCTGACCTGGCGCAAATAATGTGGAAATTTTTCCACAGCCTAGACGACATGCATTCCTGCCAATTTTGGCGGAAGAATTAACGTTTTGAGTAAGATTTTCAGGAATGTAATTTTCAGATGCAAACGTGGCGCGAGGCGATGTGTTGCAAGAAGGCCAGCCGTGGGGTGATCGGCCGCTTTTGCTTAAAACCAAAGCAGCCTGATGCCGTATAATTTTAGACCCGGTGAAATCAGGCGATTGCCACCTTCTGCCTGCCCTATCCGGCCGGCACACTCCGTCAGCTGATCCTGCTGATCCGCAACCGCCTCGTACAGTCTTGTCGCCGCGCCGCCGCCCGTTTGCCTATTGAAAGCATGAAATGAACGATACCGTGATCCCCGCCATGTCCCCGACCGAAGCCACCTTGCGCGCCATCCTGGCGCAGCGGATCATGATCCTCGACGGCGCCATGGGCACGATCATCCAGCAGTACAAGCTCGACGAAGAAGCCTACCGTGGCGGTCCCGCCGGCCGCTTCATCGATTTCACCGCGCCGGCCGACAGCGGCGCGCGCGAACTGTTCGTCAAGGGCAACAATGAGCTGCTGACCCTGACGCAGCCGCATATCATCCAGGAAATCCACGAGCGCTACCTGGCGGCCGGCGCCGACCTGATCGAAACGAATACCTTCGGCGCCACGACGATCGCGCAAGACGATTACCACATGGCCCACCTGGCCTATGAAATGAACGTGCAGGCCGCCAAGCTGGCGCGCGCCGCCTGCGATAAATATTCCACGCCGGACAAGCCGCGCTTCGTCGCCGGCGCCCTCGGGCCCACGCCGAAGACGGCGTCGATCTCGCCCGACGTGAACGACCCGGCCGCGCGCAACGTCAGTTTCGACCAGCTGGTGGCCGCCTACCTGCAGCAGACGCAGGGCCTGGTGGAAGGCGGCGCCGACGTGCTGCTGGTGGAAACCATTTTCGATACCTTGAACTGCAAGGCGGCCCTGTTCGCCATCGACCTGTTCTACGAGCAAAACCCGACCGTCGTGCGCCTGCCGTTGATGATTTCCGGCACCGTCACGGACGCCTCGGGACGCATCCTGTCGGGCCAGACCGTGCCCGCCTTCTGGAATTCCGTGCGCCACGCGAAACCGCTGACGATCGGCCTGAACTGCGCGCTGGGCGCGGCCCTGATGCGCCCGTATGCGGAAGAGCTGGCCAAGATCGCCGACACTTTCGTGTGCATCTACCCGAACGCGGGCTTGCCCAATCCCATGAGCGACACGGGCTTCGATGAGTTGCCAGCCGATACGTCGGCCCTGCTGCGCGAATTCGCCGACGCGGGCTTTTTGAACATGGCGGGCGGCTGCTGCGGCACCACACCCGAGCACATCGCCGCCATCGGCCAATTGCTGTCGAAAAACACGCCGCGCACGGTGCCGGCCCCGTCGCACGACTTGCGCCTGGCGGGCCTGGAACCGTTCGTCGTCAATGACGAGTCGCTGTTCGTCAACGTGGGCGAGCGCACCAACGTCACTGGCTCGAAGGCGTTCGCGCGCATGATCCTGAACGAGCAATACGACGAAGCGCTCTCCGTGGCGCGCCAGCAAGTGGAAAACGGCGCGCAAGTGATCGACATCAACATGGACGAAGCGATGCTCGACTCGCTGGCCGCCATGACGCGCTTTTTGAACCTGATCGCCTCGGAACCCGATATTTCACGCGTGCCCATCATGGTCGACTCGTCGAAATGGTCCGTCATCGAAGCGGGCCTCAAATGCGTGCAGGGCAAGGCCATCGTCAATTCGATTTCCATGAAGGAAGGCGAAGAGGAATTCCTGCGCCAGGCGAAACTGTGCCGCCGCTACGGCGCGGCCGTCATCGTCATGGCTTTCGATGAAAAGGGCCAGGCCGACACCTTCGAGCGCAAGATCGAAATTTGCGCTCGCGCGTATCACCTGCTGATCGATGCGCTGGACTTCCCGCCCGAAGACATCATTTTCGACCCGAACATCTTTGCCGTCGCCACCGGCATCGAAGAGCACAACAACTACGCCGTCGACTTCATCAACGCCACGCGCTGGATCAAGGAAAACTTGCCGTACGCGAAGATCTCGGGCGGCGTGTCGAACGTGTCCTTCAGTTTCCGCGGCAACGATCCAGCCCGTGAAGCCATCCATACCGTCTTCCTGTACCACGCCATCAAGGCCGGCATGACCATGGGCATCGTCAACGCCGGCATGGTGGGCGTATACGACAATCTCGACCCGGAACTGCGCGAGCGCGTGGAAGACGTGGTGCTGAACCGCCGCGAAGACTCGACCGAGCGCATGATCGAGTTTGCCGGCACCTTGAAGGCGGGCGGCAAGGCCGAAGCGCAAACCCTGGCCTGGCGCGAAGGCACGGTACAGGCGCGCCTGTCGCACGCGCTGGTGCACGGCATCACGCAATTCATCGTGGAAGACACGGAAGAAGCGCGCCAGGAACTGCTGCACAATGGCGGACGTCCCATCCATGTGATCGAAGGCCCCTTGATGGCCGGCATGGACGTGGTCGGCGACCTGTTTGGCCAAGGCAAGATGTTCCTGCCGCAAGTGGTGAAATCGGCGCGCGTGATGAAGCAGGCCGTGGCCCACCTGATTCCGTTCATCGAGGAAGAAAAGCTGCTGGAAGAAAAGCGCACGGGCATCGTCGCCAAGCCGAAAGGCAAGATCATCATGGCGACCGTCAAAGGCGACGTGCATGACATCGGCAAGAACATCGTTACCGTTGTTCTGCAATGCAATAACTTCGAAGTGGTGAACATGGGCGTGATGGTGCCGTGCTCGGAAATCCTCGCCCGCGCCAAGGTGGAAAACGCCGACATCATCGGTCTGTCGGGCCTGATCACGCCGTCGCTGGAAGAAATGGCCTATGTCGCCAAGGAAATGCAGCGCGACGAACACTTCCGCATGCTCAAGATTCCCCTGCTGATCGGCGGCGCCACCACCAGCCGCGCCCACACGGCCGTGAAAATCGCGCACAACTATGAAGGCCCCGTGATCTACGTGCCGGACGCGTCGCGTTCCGTGTCCGTGGCGCAGTCGCTCTTGACGCCGGAGCAGCGCGACAAGTACGTGGAAGACATCGAAACCGATTACGCGCGCATCCGCGAGCAGCACGCCAACAAGAAGGCCCTGCCCATCCTGCCTTTGGCGCAAGCGCGCGCCAACAGGATGGTCGTGCCGTTCGACGGCGCCTGCACGCCCGTGAAACCGAAGTTCATCGGCCGTCGCGTGTTCAAGAACGTGGACCTGGCTACCCTGGCCAATTACATCGACTGGGGTCCGTTCTTCCAGACCTGGGACCTGGCTGGCCCCTTCCCCGCCATTTTGACGGATGAAGTGGTGGGCGACGCGGCCACCAAGGTGTACGCGGAAGGCCAGGCCTTGCTGAAAAAACTCATCGACGGACGCTGGCTGACGGCCAATGGCGTCGTCTCCTTGCTGCCGGCCAACAGCATCAATGACGACGATATCGAGGTGTACACGGACGATACGCGCAGTACCGTGGCGTTCACCTACTACGGCATGCGCCAGCAAGGCGTGAAACCCGTGGTCGATGGCGTGCAACGGCCGAACCAGTGCCTGGCCGACTTCATTGCGCCGAAGGCATCAGGCGTGAAGGATTACATCGGCATGTTTGCCGTCACGTCCGGCCTGGGTATCGAAAAATACGAAAAACGCTTCGAGGATGCGCACGACGATTACTCGTCCATCATGTTGAAATCGCTGGCGGACCGCCTGGCCGAGGCCTTTGCCGAATACCTGCACGAGCGCGTGCGCAAGGATTTGTGGGGCTATGTGCCGGACGAGCACCTGGGCAACGACGACATGATCGCCGAAAAGTATGTCGGCATCCGCCCGGCGCCCGGCTACCCGGCCTGCCCCGAGCATACCGTCAAGAAAGAGATGTTCGACGTCATGCAGGCCGAGGAAATCGGCATGCAGCTGACGGAATCGTACGCCATGTTCCCGGGCGCGGCCGTGTCCGGCTTTTATTTTGCTCACCCGGAGTCGAAATACTTCGTCGTCGGCAAGATCGGCATGGACCAGGTGGAAGACATGGCCAAGCGTCGTAACGTCAACATTGAGGACGTGGAACGCTGGCTGGCGCCGAACCTGTCGTAACACCATCGCCTTGACCTGCGGCGCGCGGAACTTTTCGCGCGCCGCAGCGCACTAACGCAGTATGCCGGCCGGCATGCTGCATGCCCGCTCCGGCCCGTTCTCAATTGGCAAGGAGGATATATGGCAACCAATTTCAAACTGAAACGCTGGCAGGATCAGGTGATCCTGTTGCTGGGCTTATGGCTGGTCGTCTCGCCCTGGGCCTTTTCCTATCCCCAAGGCTCGCCGCAGATGATGAACGCCATTGTCTCGGGCCTGGTGATCGCCGTGCTGGCCGCCTTCGACCTGTACAAGACCTATTTCTGGGCCGTCGTCGTCAACCTGCTCGTCGGCGTCTGGGTCGCCGCCTCGCCGTGGGTACTGCGGCTGGCCGATCAGCCCGTCGTCATGTGGAACGAGCTGCTCGTCGGTATCGCCGTCGTCGTGCTGGCCCTGTGGGAATTGCGCACCGACCCCGAACTGCACAAGCACTGGCCGGGCGCGGCAGCGTAGCGGCGTAAAAAAGCCCTGCTACGGCGTCGCCGTGCAGGGCTGTTTTTTGACGGGTCGGTAGGTTGGATTAGCGCTTGCGCGTAATCCGACACCCCCACAGTCATCGCCAACAATGTTGTCGGATTACGCGGGGCCTGGCGGCCGCGCTAATCCGACCTACAGTGCGTAGCGGACGACGTTATCGCTCCATTCGTATGCGGCCATTTCCAGCTCCACCAGGTCGTCCGGCGACATGGCCAGGTCGCGCAAGGTCGGCACGATCTCGCCTTCCATGTCTTCGATGCGCTCGATGCATTCGGCCAGGCGCAGCAGGTCGCCATAGAAACCTTCGCGCGACAGCAGCGCTTCAGCCACTTCGTCGATCACTTCGATCTGGCTGAGGATTTCCGACATCGGCACGCCGAACAGGGTATCCATCAGGGACATGATGCCGACCGTAAAGGCGATATCGGCCGAGTGGGCGTGGTTCGGGCGCAGTTTATGCGCGAGCAATTCCAGCAAACGGCCACGCGTGGTGGCCAGCATCAGCAGCGGCGTCATGCTATGGCCGCGCTTGCTTGGCTCCGCGTACAGCATGATTTGCAGCCAGCGCTGCAATTGGCGGCGGCCCAGCACGGTGACGGCCTGGCTCAGCGAATCGATGCGCTGACGCGCGCCCACGGCCGGCGTATTGACCAGGCGCAGCAGGTTCAGGGCCAAGGACACGTCGCGCTTGATGGCGCGCTCGATATCCATGTTGTCGGCGTCCGACGTCACCAAGGTCATCAGTTCCATGACAGCCAGTTGCGACGGCGACAGCTTCTTGCCCGTCATGATGGCGGGCTTGGCAAAGTAATAACCCTGGAAGTAATCGAAGCCCAGGTCCAGGCCCGACTTGAATTCTTCGCGCGTCTCGACCTTTTCCGCCACCAGTTTCTTGTTTTCCTGCTTGAAACGGGGCGCCAGCGCCGCCAGCACTTTCGGGTCGACCGTGCTCATGTCCATCTTGACGTATTGCACCAGCGGCAACAGTTCCTGCACTTGCGCCGTGTCGGACACGACGTTTTCCAGCGCGAAGGTGAAGCCATGGCCCACCAGTTCGCTGATGCGCGCGCGCACTTCCGGCGTCACGGGCATCGATTCGACGATTTCCAGCACCACTTTTTCGCGCGGCAGGAAGACGAAGATGTCGCTCATGATCACGTCGGCATCGACGTTGACGAAACCGAGCGCGTCGCCGATGACCTTTTCCATGCCCAGTTGGGAAGCGTGGGCGATCACGGACGCCGTGGCGGACAGGTCGCTGGTAATGTTGGCGGGGCCGACCGGAGCGTTGCGGAATAGCAACTCATAGCCGAACAGGGCCTGGTTGCGGTCGAGGATAGGTTGTCGACCCAGATAGAACTCGCGCACGCGCAAGGGTTTCGGGGTGATGTCGTTGCTGGAAATATCGATCATTAACTCTTCATCAATCACGTCGAGTGACACCGGCCGCGCCGCGCCCGCATCAAGGTTCACTATTGACAATACTTTAGCTGAATTCCGCCCGCGCTGTGGGTATTTTGGCAGCAATCCAGTTTATTGTCGTCAACAAATTAGGCCACTGGCGTGTCTTGTACTATCCCGTCGACAAATAATTTCAATTCGCCGGGCGCAAACGCCGTCCATTGCTCATTCGTCGTCAGCGGCTGGGTAACGATCACGGCCACTCTGTCCTGGGGCGTCGTCACCTGGGAAAAGTCCACGCTCAGGTCTTCATCGGAGAGTTTAGCAGTTGGGAACGGATGTTGTCGCACCAGATAGTGCAAGCTGGTCGAGCAATGGGCAAACAGCGCCTCGCCGCTCGACAGCATCATGTTGAACGTGCCGTGGGCGGCAATGCTGGGCAACAACTGCGCCAGGGCGGCATGCAGTTGCGACAAGGCCGGCGCGGCGTCGCCAAAGCGCGCGTGCAATTCCTGCAGCAGGTAGCAGAAAGCCCGTTCGCTGTCGGTGCAGCCGACGGGACGGTAACTGCCCGTCAGCACGGGGTTGAAATCCTTCAAATCGCCGTTGTGGGCAAAGACCCAGTAGCGGCCCCACAGTTCGCGCACGAAGGGGTGGCAGTTTTCCAGCGCCACCTGGCCTTGCGTGGCCTTGCGGATATGCGCGATGACATTGCGCGACTTGATCGGGTAGCGTTTGATCAGTTCGGCCACGGGCGAGGCGATGGCCGCCTGGTGGTCGACGAAATGGCGCACGCCGGCGCCCTCGAAAAATGCGATGCCCCAGCCGTCATGGTGGGTATCGGTATGGCCGCCGCGCATGGCGAAGCCGGTAAAACTAAAGACAATGTCCGTAGGGACATTGCAATTCATTCCGAGAAGTTGGCACATGGTCTGTTTGCAGCTGGATAACACGGCCACCATACCACGCCGCCTGGCGGATTGGTATGGTGGCGATAGCCATCCGATCAGTGCAACAGGACGGGCTGGCTCATGAGGGAATCGTAGCTGCCCAAGAATTCATCGATCTCTTCCATGCTCGGTTCGCTGGCGATCAACTCGGTGACGTCGCGACGAAAGTTTTGCGCAAGGATGCCGGCGATAAACGTTTCCCGCTTGCCCCCCTTGTCGACGATTTCATAGCCGCCAAAGCGCAGGGCTTCCAGGTCGCCATCGACGCCGAATTCCACGACGCTATATTGTTCGCTGTTATAGATCAGGTTCATTTTGCATCCTTCGCTCAAGCAAGAGAAACTCTTGCGGTTTCAGGACAGAGGTGGGGTTCCCACGCCGCCATTTCAAGCGGCAATGCCACCCTGCGGGCTACAGAGTTGTAACGAGATGCAAACTGCGACTGCGGTAAGACGATCAGGAAGCTACGTTGAGGAAACAAGCAAGTCCGGTTCCAGCGCCAGCAGGACATCGTAGGGACTGGCGGTCAGCCAGGTGCGCAGCTGTTCGATGTGCGAGGCGTCGGCCAGGCTGATGAACAGGCGCGCGGGTGGATGGCGCAGCAGACGATTTAATGTTACACGCAATACGAGATTGCCGCTGCAGCACAGGCAACCGGGGGCGATGCGCAACAGTTGCAATGGAAACGATGAGGAAGGGGAAATTTGTTCGGCCAGGTCGGCCAGGATGGCGTTGCCGTCAGCGAGTCCCTCGAGGATCACGGCGGTCGTTTCGGCAGGCTGCAAGGCTTGCGCGATGGCCGCCTCGCGCTCGGCGGCGCGACCGCCGCTGACCAGGGTCAGCGGCGTCGGACGCCGTACGCCTGACGTCACAGGCCTTTCTTGGCCAGCTTGCCCGGTTCCACGCCCAGCTGTTTCAGCTTGCGGTACAAATGGGTGCGTTCCAGGCCTGTTTTTTCCGCCACGCGGGTCATGCTGCCGCCTTCGCGGCCCAGGTGGTGTTCGAAATACATGCGCTCGAACGCATCACGCGCTTCGCGCAGCGGCAAGTCGAACGACAGGTTGTAGCCATGGCCTTCGGCTACCGCCGGTACGGCGATGCCTGGGCGTACCATCAGCTGTTGCGGCGCACTGCCGCCAAAGCTGGGCACGGGGTGGCTGCTTTCTTCGGCCACCACGGGCGCCACGGGACGCGGCGCCACGCTCGGCGCGCGCACGGTTTCCTGGGCCCGCGTCAAGCCTTGCTGGACTGCCTTCAGCAGTTTTTGCAGGGCAATCGGTTTTTCCAGGAAGTTCATGGCGCCGATGCGCGTCGCCTCGACCGCCGTATCGATGGTGGCGTGGCCCGACATCATGATCACCGGCATGGTCAGCAAGCCATCGCGCTGCCACTCCTTGAGCAGGGTGACGCCATCGGTGTCGGGCATCCAGATATCCAGCAATACCAGATCCGGCGCACCGGCGGCACGCGCTTCGCGCGCCTGCTGCGCATTTTCGGCCAGCTGGATAGCATGTCCTTCGTCGCCCAAAATTTCCGAGAGCAACTCACGGATACCCATTTCATCATCCACTACGAGTATGTTTGCCATTCGTGTCTTGCCTTCCTCATTTCGCCGGCCGACGCGCACAAGATGTACACGGCGGACAGCTATGATTTTATTAGTGTTTTAAATACTAAACCAGACCCTCACGCCAGGAATTCCTGGGCAGGAGTGTCGGGAGCTAACTTTAACAGCAAAATGACCACCGAAGCGCCACTGCCGTCGACCCGGTTCTCGATATCGATGCGTCCGCCGTGTTCATCGATAATTTTCTTTACCATCGCCAGGCCCAATCCCGTGCCGCGGGCCTTCGAGGTCACATACGGCTCGAAGGCGCGCGCCAGGATTTTTGGTGCAAAACCAGGACCATTGTCCGTGATGGCCAGCCGCACGGCGATATTCACGCCGCCGTCCGCACTGCGATAATGAATTGCTTCCGTCCTTACGTCAATCCGCGGATGCGGCGAGTCCGGCGGCAGGTCGGCCATGGCGTCCTGCGCGTTCTGCAGCAGGTTATGAATCACCTGGCGCAACTGGGTCGGATCGCCCATCACCATCGGCAGATTCGGCGCCAGCAGCGGGTGGATGATGTCGCCATCGTCGCCTCGCAGGTACAGGTTCAGTATCTCTTCGATCAGCTCGTTCAAGCGCAGCGGCACGAGCACGGCCGGCGGCGTGCGCGCATAGTCGCGGAAGTCGTCGACCATGCGCTTCATCGCATCAACCTGCTTGACGATGGTGGTGGTGGCGCGGCTGAGCAGGTCGGCGTCCGGCTGCTCCAGCTTGCCTTCCAGCTTCATCTGCAGGCGCTCGGCCGACAGCTGGATCGGCGTGAGCGGATTCTTGATTTCATGCGCCAGGCGGCGCGCCACCTCGCCCCAGGCGATCGAACGCTGCGCGGAAATCACGTCGGAAATATCATCGAAGACGACGATGTAGCCGCTGCCGGACTCCAGCGGCAGGCGCGAGCCGCGCGCCAGCAAGGTAATGTCATGCTCGTCGGCACTGCTGCCCAGGCGGCGGGGAATCTCGATTTGCCGCTGCCAGTGCAGGCGCTGCTGGTTGCGGCCCGATGCCGACTGCGCGCTTTGCGCCGTGAAGGCGCTGATGATGGCGCCGCCAAACTCTTCCATTCCAGCAATTTGGACCAGCGGCTGGCCCACCATGCTCATGCCGGAGTGTTGCAAGATGCGCTCGACGGACTCGTTGCAGGTGACCAGTTTAAAATCGCCATCGAGCACCATCACGCCGGCCGACATGTTCGCCAGCACCGATTCCAGGTGGGCCTTGGCGTTTTGCAGCGCGGCGCGGTTGCTTTCCACGGCCGTGCGCGCATCGAGCAGCTGGCGCGTCATGATGTTGAACGACTGTGTCAGGGTGCCCAGTTCATCCTTGGTAGCGACGATGGGGCGCGGCGACAAATCGCCCTCGGCCACGGCGCGCGTGCCTTCGGCCAGCAGCAGCAGGGGCTGGGCCAGGTTCCCCGCGATCAGGAAAGCGCTGCCGATGGCGCCAAAGATGGCCAGCAGCAAGGTCAGGGTGAGAATTTCCATGTACATCTTGCGCAGACCCACGCGCGCGACGAAACGTTCCTTGTATTCACTGTAGGCGGCGCGCAGCACTTCGCCATTCGTCGCCAGCTTGGGCGGCACGGCCTGCAGCAGTTGCAGGTAGCGGGGCGACACGGAAGGTCCCGGCACGGCAACCAGCACGCGCAGGCGCAGGCTGGCCGCCGTTTCCAGCGATGCGGGCGTACCCGCGCGGAAGCCGCCGCCGCCCGATTCCGTGCCATCGTCGTGCAATTCCAGGCCCCCTTCGGCGGAGGCATAGCCGGCCGGCAAGGCCGCCTGCACCAGCATGGCCGGCGTCGGCAAGTCGGCCGCGCTGTGCGGC
Source organism: Janthinobacterium sp. Ant5-2-1 (assembly GCF_001445815.1). Lineage (NCBI taxonomy): Bacteria > Pseudomonadati > Pseudomonadota > Betaproteobacteria > Burkholderiales > Oxalobacteraceae > Janthinobacterium > Janthinobacterium sp. Ant5-2-1. Next base: position 36,914 of record NZ_LNCE01000055.1, read on the forward strand.
CCGGCGCTGGCCAGCAGCACGCCGTCGCCGCTGACGAGCATAACATTTTGCATGCCCTCTTCGCGCAGCAGGCTGGTCAACACAGCCGGACCAGCCACCGGGTCGGCACCCAGTTCATCGACGGCCTTGCGGCCCCGGTGATCGAGCTCGACCAAGGCCGCATCGAGGCCGGCACGGCCCAGCTCAATCCCCGATTCCAGCGCCGCTTCGATCTTGACGTTGAACCAGGATTCGATGGAGTGGGAGACGAATTGCACGGAAACAAGAAAAATCACGAGGCCGGGCAAGATGCCGACGGCGGCGAACAGCATCACCAGGCGCGTCATCAGCTTGGAGCCGAACTTGCCGCTCTTGTAGCGCGCGTATAAACGGCCAAGGGAAATGCCCACCAGCGCCAGCAGGGACACGGCCACGGCCGCGTTCAAGCCCAGCAGCCAGGTGTAGTAACGGTCGAAAAAGCCGGAATTATCGGAAGCCGACGCCAGCAGGAACAGCAGGATACTGACAATGCCGCCGCCCACCACCAGCAGATAGCGCAATGCTTGACTCACTACTCCGCCGTATACAAGAAGGTTTTTTTATTCGAAGCCAGGCGCCAGTCGCTGTTATTGAAGGCATTGACCTGTATCGGCTTGGGCAGGTAGTCGCGGTCCATGCCCATGCGCAAGGTGACGTTATACGTCTGCCCCACTTTCAGTTCGCCGCGTCGCGCCACCAGCCAGCGGCTGGGGCGGCGGATCAGGAACAGCGCATCGTCGAGCGTGGCAAAGCTTTGCTGCAAGCCGCCGCCCGACACATGATACTGGCGCGTGAGCACGTTGTACGACAGCCGGCTGGTCTGGCGCGCCACGATGGCCTTTTCATCGAACCAGTACCAGCGGGGCCGGGTCAGTTCGATTTCCGTCGTGAAAAACAGGGGCACGCCATGCTGCACGGCATCATCGAGGTCGTGATTGAGCTCGAAGGAATACGTGGCGGCCAGCTTGTAACCCTCTTCGCTCGACTCGATGTAGGCGCGGGTGATCTCGACCATGTCCGCGGCATGCGCGCGTGGCATGGTACATGCCAGCATCAGCAGCAGGGCCAGGAGTCGGAAGAGTCGTGTTGTCACAAGTGTGCCGGTGTAGTCCGTAGGATAAGATTCGACGAATCGCTCAAGCCGCATTTTTTTGGAAGAGCGCATAGAACAAACCGTCATGGTCCTGCTCCGCGCTGCCAGTCGGCAACAGCTGGCCAGGCGCTGTCAATCGGGTGGCATTATTGCGCACCGCAAATGCCGCCGCCTGTGCCTCGGACTCCTGCGGCCACAATGAACATGTCACGAACAGCAATTTACCATCGGGGCGCAGCATCTGCCACAGGTTGTCAAGAATTTTGGATGAAAGTGTTGCAAGTTGGAACGCGTCACCCTTGCGGCGCAGCCAGCGAATGTCGGGATGGCGGCGCACGATGCCCGAGGCCGTGCACGGCACGTCGGCCAGGATGCGGTCGTACTGCTGGCCGTCCCACCACGCGCTCGATTGCGCATCCTGCGCCTTCAAGGTAGCGTCCAGGCCTAGGCGCTCGAGGTTTTCCGCGATGCGCGGCAAGCGTTTGGCGTCCGCGTCGATGGCGGTCACTTGCACGTCGGCCAGTTCCAGGATGTGGCACGTCTTGCCGCCCGGCGCCGCGCAGGCGTCCAGCACGCGCATGCCGTCCTGCAAGTCCAGCAGCGGTGCGGCCAATTGCGCGCCTGCATCCTGCACGGAAACGACGCCCTGCTCGAAGCCGGGGATCAAGGCCACGCCGATCGGCTTGTCCAGGCGCACGGCGAACGGCCCCACCTGGCGCGCGGCAATGCCCGCTTCCTGCAGCACGGCCAGATACGCTTCCACCGTGCTCTTGCGGCGATTTACGCGCAGGGTCAATGGCGGCACGGCATTGCCAGCCGTCAAAATGGCTTGCCAATCGCGCGGATAGGCCAGGCGCAGCGAGTCGATCCACCACTGCGGATAATTCCATTGCGCCAACGGTTGCTGCAGGGCCGCTTCCAGCAAGGACTTGCGCTCGCGCAAGAAACGACGCAAGACGGCATTCACCATGCCCTTGGCGTGCGCCAGGTCAGGGTGCGAGGTGGCGACCGTGACGGCCTGGTCGACCACCGTGAATTCCTCATACGGCTGCTCGCCCGGCTCGGCCGACATCAGGGACAGCGCGCAGCACAGCAGGGCGGCGAGCATCGGCGGCTCGGGCGCCTTCGACGTCATCAGGCCGACCAGGGTTTCGCTGCGGCCCAGCTGGCGCATGGTACGGTAGGAAATATCCTGGATGGCTCCGCGCGCCTGCGGGCTGGCGTTCGATTGCGTAAACACCTTGGCCAGCGCCTGCGGCAGGGCCGTGCCCGTGCGTACTTGCGCTACGGCATTGGCCGCGCCCAGCAGGCAAAACGCCAGCGAGTCGGCGCGCAAATCGGGTTGGAAACCTGGCTGCAGGACCGGTTTCAGGTCGGGATGGTAGCTGGGACGCAATTTCGGGGCGGCAGGAGCCTGGCCTGGCGCCGGCTTGGTTTTCAATTTCAGCGTGGGGCGCTTGTTCATAGTTATCCGGTGTGGCTGCGCGCGGCGGGCTGCATGGAGGCAAAGTCGCGGCCGCGCGTCATCAATAAAGGGTCGATTGTAGCGTTTGTGGCGCCCTCTGGCCCAAGCGATTGCAGCGATACATGTAAATTGCGGCAAAAAACTGCATATATACAAGCAGAATGCGCCATGCTGATGTTTTCGCGCACCAACATGGGCATGCTGTCCTGATAATATCGTGAAACACGCCGGCACGGGAACACTGCCGGCTGGCGTATTGTTCCCGGCGGCAAACCAGTATAATTAACGCAGTCTGGGCGGCTTGTGTACTAGCCGTCCGTTTTGCTTTTTGATTCATTCTATTCATTCTTAACGCGGTTCCACCGCCATCCTGCTCATGCTCGCCCAACAGAAACAAGAAATCATCGCCCTGTTCCAGGCCGCCCTCGCTCCCGTCCTGGCCGGCACTACGCTTGAGCCTACCGTGGTGCTCGAGCGACCACGCGATGCATCGCATGGCGACGTCGCCTGCAATATCGCCATGCAACTGGCCAAGCAGCTGAAACAGAATCCGCGCGAACTGGCGCAAACCATCGTGACGGCCGTGCTGGCCAATCCGGCCGGCAAGGGCCTGGTCGAGGCAGTGGAAATCGCCGGTCCCGGCTTCATCAACGTGCGCGTCTCCGCCGCCGCCAAGCAGGCCGTGGTGAAAACCATCCTGGGCGAGGCCGACAGCTATGGCCGCAGCACGGCAGGTGCCGGCAAGCAAGTCATCCTGGAATTCGTCTCGGCCAACCCGACCGGCCCGCTGCACGTGGGCCACGGCCGCCAGGCGGCACTGGGCGACGCGCTGTCCTCGCTGTTCGACGCGCAAGGCTACCAAGTGACGCGCGAGTTCTACTATAACGATGCGGGCGTGCAGATCCAGACCCTGGCCAATTCCGTGCAGGCGCGCGCGCGCGGCTTCAAGCCCGGCGACGCTGAATGGCCCGAGTCGGCCTACAACGGCGACTACATCGCCGATATCGCCAACGACTTCAAGGCAGGCAAGACCGTCTCGGCCAGCGATGGCCAGCCTGCGTCGGCCAACGGCAACGTGGAAGACATCGATTCGATCCGCCCGTTCGCCGTCACCTACCTGCGCAACGAGCAGGACATCGACTTGCAGGCGTTCGGCGTGAAGTTCGACAATTACTACCTGGAATCGTCGCTGTACGCGGACGGCAAGGTTAATAGCGCCGTGGAAACATTGATCAAAGCGGGCCACACCTACGAGCAGGATGGCGCGCTGTGGCTGCGCACCACCGACTTCGGCGACGACAAAGACCGCGTGATGCGCAAGACGGACGGCACCTACACGTATTTCGTGCCGGACGTGGCGTACCACCTGGTGAAATGGCAGCGCGGCTTCGTGCAGGCCATCAATATCCAGGGCAGCGACCACCATGGCACCATCGCGCGCGTGCGCGCCGGCCTGCAGGCGGTCGACATGGGCATCCCGCAAGGCTACCCCGACTACGTGCTGCACAAGATGGTCACCGTCATGAAGGACGGCGAAGAGGTCAAGATCTCGAAGCGCGCCGGCTCCTACGTGACCGTGCGCGACCTGATCGAATGGTCGGGCGGCGGCGACATCGCCAAGGGCCGCGACGCCGTGCGTTTCTTCCTGATCTCGCGCAAGGCCGACACGGAATTCGTCTTCGACGTCGACGTGGCGCTGAAAACCACCGATGAAAACCCCGTCTATTACGTGCAGTACGCGCATGCGCGCATCTGCCGCATCCTGGAAAACTGGGGCGGCGATGAAAGCGCGGTCGCCAACGTCGACCTTTCCCCACTGACGGCGCCGACCGAAGCGACCTTGCTGGCGACCCTGGCCGCCTACCCGGAAATGCTGGCGCGCGCGCAAGCGGAACTGGGACCGCATCAAGTCGCCTTCTACCTGCGCGACCTGGCCGCCAACCTGCACAGCTTCTACTTCGCCGAAAAAGTGCTGGTCGAGGACGAAGCCGTCAAGATGGCCCGCCTGGCCCTCGTCATCGCCGCGCGCCAGGTATTGCGCAACGGCCTGGCACTGATCGGCGTGTCCGCGCCAAACAAAATGTAATCGCGAAGGTCAAACAGTCAATGAATCACGCTTCCCGCTTCTCTTCGACCCGGCGCCAGCAGGGCAACACCCTGGTCGGCATCATCATCGGCCTGGTCATCGGCCTGGGCATCGCCGTGGTGGTCGCCCTGGTGATCACCAAGGGCGCCTCGCCGTTCACCGACAAGTCGGGCAAGGCCGGCAAATCGGCCGAACCGACGGCCGGCCAGATCGCCGACCCGAACAAGCCGATGTACGGCAACAAGGAAGCGGCCAAGGAAGCGGCGCGCGACTTCTCCAAGGAGCCGCGCGAGATCGTCACGCCAACGCAGCCAGCCGCACCGGCGCCCGCACCCGCTCCAGCGCAGCAGCCGAAGGCACCGCCGCCGGACGCGCTGCAGGAATTGATCGGTACGTTGAAAGACAAGCCGGCGCCGAAAACGCCGGCGGCAGCACCAGCGCCGCAAGCGAAGGCCGACGTGAAAGAGGCCAAGGCCGATGCAGCCAGCGACAAATGGATTTATTATCTGCAGGCTGGCGCCTTCCATGACATGTCGGACGCCGAAAGCACACGCGGCAAACTGGCGCTGCTCGGCTTCGAAGCGGCCATCAGCGACCGCAGCACCGATGCCGGCGTGCTGCACCGCGTACGAGTCGGGCCTTTCAACCAGCTCGAAGCGATGAACCGCGCACGCACCAAACTGTCTGAAAACGGCATCGACGTCGCCGTCGTCCGCAACCAAAAATAAGGAACCAGCATGCGTTTTCTGAAGAACATCCTGATCGCCGCCGCACTGTGCACGGCCGCCATGGGCGCATCGGCCTCGCCGGCCGACCCGAAAAATGGCGTCGAGTACGAAACCCTGGCCACGCCGCAGGCGACGGAATCGGGCAAGAAAATCGAAGTGACCGAATTCTTCGCCTATTACTGCCCGCATTGCAACGTGCTCGAACCGCAGCTGGCGGCCTGGGTCAAAAAACAGGGGGACAACATCGTCTTCAAGCGCGTGCACGTGTCGCGCGATGAGAGCGTGGCGCCGCAGCAGCGATTGTTCTTCACCCTGCAAGCCATGGGCCTGGTCGACAAGCTGCACACCAGCGTCTTCCACGCCATGCACGTGGAACGCAACCGCCTGAACACCGACGACGCCGTCTTCGACTTTGTCGTCAAGCAGGGCGTGGACCGCCAGAAATTCATCGACACCTACCGTTCCATGGGCATCTCGGCCCGCGTGCGCCGTGCGGACGCCATGATGCAGGGCTATAACGTGACGTTCTGGCCCATGATCGCCATCGACGGCCGCTACATCACGTCGCCTTCGCAAGCCGATCAGGGCAGCAAGTCGGCCAAGAACGAAGAGCAGCTGAACGCCCAGGCGCTCACCGTGATGGACGTGCTGGTCGCGAAAGCCAAAGCGGAAAAGAAATAAGCATGGCCACTTCCCTGGCGCGCCCGGGCATCGCCTGATGCATCGCATTTTCATCACGGGCGCGTCGAGCGGACTGGGCGAAGCCCTGGCGCTGCAGTACGCGCGCCAGGGCGCCCAATTGGGCTTGCTGGCCCGCCGCGGCGACACGCTGCAGCAACTGATCGCCTCCCTGCCCCACCCTGAACGCCACCGCGCCTACGCAGTCGATGTGTGCGACCACGCCGCCCTGAAAAGCGCGGCCGGCGACTTCATCGCCCATGCCGGCGGCATCGACGTCGTCATCGCCAGCGCCGGCGTGTCCTACGGCACCTTGAGCGAGCACGCGGAAGACCTCGACGCTTTCGCGCGCCTGATCGCCATCAACGTCACGGCCACCGTCGCCACCTTTGCGCCTTTCATCGCCACCATGAAAAGCCAGGGCAGCGGACGGCTGGTGGGCATCGGCAGCGTGGCCGGCATCCGCGGCCTGCCCGGCGCCGAAGCCTACAGCGCCTCGAAGGCGGCCGTCATCAGCTACTGCGAATCGCTGCGCCTGGAATTGAAACCTGCGGGCATCAAGGTCGTCACCATCACGCCCGGCTACATCGACACGCCGATGACGCGCCACAACGCCTACCGCATGCCCTTTTTGATGCCGGCCGAAAAATTCGCCGCGCGGGCCGCGCGCGCCATCGCCGATGGCGACAGCTACCGCGTGATCCCGTGGCAGATGGGCGTCGTCGCCAAGCTGCTGCGCGCGCTGCCCAATGCCGTGTACGACCGGGCCTTCGCGAATGCGCCGCACAAGGCGCGCAACTGATCCAATTACCATGACGAAGCACTCAGACTTGAACAGCGCGGCCATCGCCGCCCATTGCGCCACGGGCGCCGCCCACGTATGCATAGAGGTGGTCGACGAAACGGGATCGACCAACGCCGACCTGCTGGCGCGCTGCGCCACCCTGGCCGGCCCCACCCTGCGCATCGCCGGCCAGCAGACGGCCGGACGGGGGCGCGCCGGACGGCCATGGGTGTCGCAAGCGGACGCCAGCCTGATGTTCTCGCTGGCCTGGCGCTTCAAGGGACCGCTGCATCAGCTGGTGGGATTGCCGCTGGCCGTCGGCGTGGCGCTGGCCGAAACCATGTCCTCGCTGGGCGTGCCGGTGCAACTGAAATGGCCGAACGATATGCTCAAGGATGGCCATAAACTGGCCGGCATCCTCGTCGAGACGCAGCAGGCGGCCGATGGCGCCGTGTGGGCCGTGATCGGCTGCGGCATCAATCTGCTGATGCCCGATGCGCTGGAACGGCAGATCGGTCGCAGCGTTTCCGCCGTGCCCTGGCTGGCGCAGATGGAACGCAATACCCTGGTGGCGGCCCTCTTGAGCCGCCTGGCCGGCGTGCTGGCCGAATTCGACGACACAGGCTTTGCGCCGTTCACGGAGCGCTGGAATGCACTGCACGCCTGGCAGGGCCAGCACGTGAAAATCCTCGACAACGGCCAGCTGCTGCAGCAAGGCGTGGCGGCCGGCGTGGATCACCTGGGCCGCCTGCTGCTGCGCACCGATGGCGGCCTGCAGGAAGTCATGTCCGGCGACGTGTCCTTGCGCCTGCTGGGGGAGTAAGCGCATGCTGCTGCTGATCGACGCCGGCAATACGCGCATCAAATGGGCACTCGTGGCCCCAGATAGTGCCGCCGGCGGCTGGTTGGCCAGCGGCGCCGTCGCGCATGCGCAGATCGACACCCTGGCCGCGCAGTGGGCGCCACTCGCTATCCATGAAGCACTGCTGTCGAACGTGGCAGGCGCCGTCATCGGCACGCGCCTGCGCGCCATGCTGCCGGTCGTTGCCCGCGACTTTGTCTCGCTGCCGCAGCTGGCGGGCCTGACGAATGGCTACCGTGCGCCGTCGCAGCTGGGCTGCGACCGCTTTGCCGCCGCCATCGGCGCGCAGGCGCTGGCGCCGGGCCTGCCCGTCATCGTCGCCAATTGCGGCACCGCCACCACCATCGACGCCATCACGGCCGATGGCGTTTTCCTCGGCGGGATGATCTTGCCGGGACTGGGATTGATGGCCAGTTCGCTGGCGCGCAACACGGCGCAGCTGCCGCAAATCGCCAGCGGCGCCGCCCTGCCGGCTGGCTTTGCCGACAACACGGACGACGCCATCCTTTCGGGCTGCCTGGCGGCCCAGGCGGGCGCCATCGAACGGGCCGTGCGCATGCACGGCGCCAGCGCCTGCCTGCTGTCGGGCGGCGCCGCGCCGCGCATCGCGCCGGCACTGGCGCTGGCGGTGCCGCTGCACCTGGTCGATAATATCGTCATGATCGGCCTGCAGGCCGCCGCGCGCGCCGGGGCCGCAGGAACACAAGGAAACCACGTATGCTGAAATTCGTCTTCTGGCTGCTGGCCGGCGTCAACCTGCTGGTACTGGCCATCGGCCAGGGTTATCTGGGCAGTTTTCGCACCGAGACGCGCGAACCGGCGCGCCTGAAAAACCAGCTGCAGGCGGGCAAGCTCGCCTTGCTGACGCAGGAGCAGGCCACGGCGTCTGCCGCGCCGCCGGCCGCCGAAGGCGCGACACCAGCAGCCGCCGCACCAGCGGCGCCGCCATCGTATGCGTGCACGGAAGTGGGCAATTTCCTGCTGGCCGACGGCCGCCGCTTCGAAGCGCAAGTGGCCGCGCTGAACCTGGGCGACCGCCAGTCGCGCCGCAACGTGGCCGGCCAGGATATTTCCAGCTATATGGTGTACATCCCGCCGCAGGGCAGCAAGGAAGGCGCCGACCGCAAGGCTGGCGAATTGAAGCAGCTGGGCGTGACGAATTACTTCATCATGAACGAAAGCAGCCCGCTGCGCTGGGGCATTTCACTGGGTGTGTTCAAGTCGGAAACGAGCGCGCAAAGCCAGCTGGCATCGCTCAACAAACAGGGCGTGCACAGCGCCCGCGTCGCGCCCCGTTACAGCGCCAGCAAGCAATTCGCTTACCAGTTCCGCGACCTCGACGCCGTCACGCGCACGCGGCTGGCCGAGATCACGAAGCAGTTCGAAGAGCAGGAACTGCGCTCCTGTAAATGACACCTGACAATCGTGCCGGATTACGGCGCTTTGCGCCTAATCCGACCTACGCTTATCTTTCGATGACGATCGGTTTGACACCCGCCGACGCCGGCAGGCTGGCCGCCGCGCGCGCCGCATCGGCGCGGCTCGTGAACGGTCCGCCGTACAGGCGGAACAAGGGGCCGGCCGGCACTACATCGAGATTGCCCAGCGTTTGCGCATACGGCGCCAGTTGCGCGCGGCCCGCTTCCGCATTATCCGCACGCGAATAGGCACCCAGCTGCAGGTAGAAGCCGGCGGCCAGCGCCGCTGGCGCGGGCGCGGCCACGGTGGCATCGACCGCTGACAGCGCGGTGATTTCAGGCTGCACCACGGCGCGCATTTCCGGTTCGCTGTCGGCCGGCGTATCGATCGACCTGGCCACCACCGACGGCACCGGCTTCGGCGCCGCGCGGGCCGCCAGGATGGCGTCGATATCTGCCGGCAGCAGGCGTTCGACGACCACCTGGTGGCTGCCCTTGCCGAGGAATCCCAGTTTCAGCGCCGCCGTGTAGGACACGTCGATGACGCGCGTGGCGTGGAACGGGCCGCGGTCGTTGATACGCACGATCACCTGCTCGCCGCTGTCGATGCTCGTCACGCGCGCATACGACGGAATCGGCAAGGTCGGATGGGCCGCCGTCATCTTGTACATATCGTAGATTTCGCCCGACGAAGTGCGCTGGCCATGGAATTTCTTGCCATACCAGGTGCCCGTGCCCTTCTGCTTGAACGGTTCGTTGTCGGTGATCGGCGTGTACGTCTTGCCGAATACGACATACGGGCGGTTCGAGCGCGTCGAATACGGCTCGTTGCGCACTTCCGCGTCGGGCACGTCGCGCAGGTTGGCCGGCGGATTGTCGCCCGGGCCGTCATCCTTGTAGTAGCCGCCGCGCCCGGAGCCGGCCGCCGGCAATGCCGGCAAGGTGGGGTCCTGGCGCACGGGCACCTTGACCTTGCCGCCGGACGGCAGCGGCACGTTGTTCGATGCGGGCTTTTGCGGCGTCGTGCCGCAAGCGGCCAGGGTCAGCAAGACCGCCAGGCTCAGCCCGCGCATGGCGAAGGTGTCGAAAGGCGCCCGCATCAGGTCTGCACCAGCTTGCGGTGGCGCTGAATGCTCATCAGGATACCGGTGGCCACGCCCAGGGTCAGCAGCGCGGTGCCGCCATAGCTGAGGAATGGGAGGGGGACGCCGACCACCGGCACGATGCCGCTGACCATGCCCATGTTTACAAAGGCGTACGTAAAGAAAATCATAGTTATCGCTCCTGCCAGCAGGCGAGTGAAAAAACTGGGGGCGTTGGCGGCGATCATCATCCCCCGTCCCACCAGCAGCAAATACATCAGCATCAGGATCAAGTTACCGACCAGGCCGAATTCCTCGGAATATACGGCAAAAATAAAATCGGTCGTGCGCTCCGGAACGAATTCCAGGTGGGCCTGCGTGCCGTGCGTCCAGCCCTTGCCCGTCATGCCGCCGGAACCGATGGCGATGATGGACTGGATGATATGGAAGCCCTTGCCCAGCGGGTCCTTGGTCGGGTCGATCAGCATCATCACGCGGTCGCGCTGGTAATCATGCAGGTGCGACCAGGCGATCGGCAGGCAGGAAACAAAGGTGATCAGCAAGCCGGCCAGCACTTTCCACGACAGGCCGGCCAGGAAGATGACGGTAAAGCCGGCCGCCACCACCAGCAGCGCCGTGCCCAGGTCGGGCTGGCGCGCGATCAGGTAGACGGGCACCAGCAGCAGCACGGCCGCCATCAGGAACGATTTCCAGCGCAGCGCGCCCGCATTATGCTGGAAGAACCAGGCCAGCATCAGCGGCGTGGCGATCTTCAGGAATTCGGACGGCTGAATGTCGATCACGCCGATATGCAGCCAGCGCCGGGCACCGAGCTTGATGGTGCCGAACAGCGCCACGGCCACCAGCAAGATCACCGATACCGTGTACGCGGGCACCGCGATGCGCATCATCATCTGCGGCGTGATGTTGGCCGCCACCCACATGACGAAAAAGCACAGCAGGATGTTGCGCAGATGGTCCTCGATCTTGCCGGGAATGCCGATGCTGGCCGAATACAGGGTCAGCAGGCTGGTACACAGCAGCATCAGGATGATGATCATCAAGGGCGGGTCGAACACCGCCAGATAGGGTTTGGCGCGCCGCCACAGCGAGCGCCTCTCGTTAATGGGCATGTGCTTCCTTATTGCCTGGCAGGAGTCGCCGGGGCGGCCTGCTCGTCAGTGATTTCTTCCAGGGTGCGCACTTCGTCGACATCTTCCTTGGGCACCTTGGTGGTGTCCTTTTCCTTGTCGCTCGGGCGCTTGCCCAGCAGGTAGTAGTCGAGCGCCTTGCGCGCGATCGGGGCGGCCACGCCGGCGCCGAAGCCCGCGTTTTCCACCACGATGGCGATCGCGATGCGCGGCTTGTCGGCCGGCGCGAAGGCAGTAAACAAGGCGTTGTCGCGCAGGCGCTCGGCCAGCAGCTTGGCATTGTACTTCTCGTTTTTCTTGATGCCCACCACCTGCGCCGTCCCCGTCTTGCCGCCCACCGTGTACTGCACGCCGGTGAAGATGCGCGCGGCCGTGCCGCCCTGCTCGCTGGTCACGCCCACCATGGCGCGCTTGATGGTGTCGATGTTTTCCTGCTTGAGCGCGATGCGATAGCTTTCCTTCGGCACGGTCAATGTCCGCGCGCGCGTGGCCGCGTCTTCGATGATTTTCACCAGGTGCGGTTTCATCACCACACCGTTATTGGCCAGGTTGGCCGTCGCGTGGGCGATCTGCAGCGGCGTGTAGGAATTGTAGCCGGAGCCGTTACTCACCGAAATCGTGTCGCCGCCCACCCATTTTTTCTGCTGCGGCGTCTTGAAGCGGTTGCGCTTCCATTCCGTCGACGGCAGCACGCCCGTCTTTTCGTTATTCAGGTCGATGCCCGTCAACTGGCCGAAACCGAACGGCTTCATGAAGTCGTGAATGGCGTCGATGCCCATGTCGCGGCCCAGCTGATAGTAATAGGTGTTGCACGAGACGACGATGGACTTGTGCATGTCCACCGTGCCATGGCCGCCCACTTTGTCGTCGCGGAAGGTATGGCCGCCGAGGATGAAGAAACCGGGATCGGAAATCGACTGGCTCGGCGTGCGCTTGCCCAATTCCAGTGCGGCCAGCGCCATGAAGGGCTTGAAGGTCGAGCCGGGCGCGTAGGTGCCGGACAGGGGACGGTTGACCATCGGCCGGTCCAGCGAGGTATTGAGTTCGTTCCAGCTTTGCTGGTCGATGCCGTCGACGAACAGATTCGGGTCGTAGCCGGGCTTGGAGACGTAGGCCAGGATGTCGCCCGTGGCCGGGTCGATGGCCACGGCCGCGCCGCGCCATTCGCCAAACGCTTCCTCGACCACTTTTTGCAGCTCGATGTCGATCGACAGGATCAGGTTATTGCCAGGGGTCGCCGCAGTGCGCGACAGGGTGCGCATGGCGCGCCCGCCGGCCGACACTTCCACTTCTTCGTAGCCGGTGGTGCCGTGCAGCTGCTTTTCGTAGCTTTTTTCCAGGCCTTCCTTGCCGATATGGTCGGTGCCATTGTAGTTGGCCGCGTCCTCGCCCTCTTCCAGCGCCTTGGCTTCATTGCGGTTGATGCGGCCGATGAAGCCCACCACGTGCGACGCCACTTCGCCCATCGGATATTGGCGGAACAGGCGCGCCTGCACCTCGACGCCGGGGAAGCGGAAACGCTGCGCCGTGAAACGCGCCACTTCCTCGTCCGTCAATCGTGTGCGCAGCGGCACGCTGACGAAGTTCTTCGATTCTTCCAGCAGCTTCTTGAAGCGGCGGCGGTCCTTGATATCGATCTGCACCAGGGTCGACAGCTCGTCGATCACGGAATCGAGGCTGGCGCTCAGTTTCGACGGCGTGATTTCCAGGGTGTAGGCCGAGTAATTGCGCGCCAGGACCACGCCGTTGCGGTCGAGTATCAGGCCGCGCGTGGGCACGATGGGCACCACGGCGATGCGGTTGTCCTCGGCCTTGGTCGCGTAGTCCTCGTGCTTGATCACCTGCAGCCAGATGAAGCGCGCCAGCAGCAGCGAAAAGCAGACGAAGACGAGCGCGCCCAGGATGGTCAGGCGCATGCGGAAAAAATGCAGTTCGCGCTCGGTGTTCTTGAGTTCAGTCATGGCAGGCGCTCGTCAGATCGGCCGGTTATGGTCGCGGTCAACGGCGCGGCGCTGCGGTGCCAGCAGAATCCACGTGACGATGGGCCACAGGGCGACGGCGACGAAGCTCTCGATGAAATTGAGCCAGCCAGGGAAGCGGCCCGAGACGATCAAGCGCGTCAGCAATTGCAGCGCCTGCGTCAGCAACAGCAGCGGCAGCACGTGCAGCGCCTGCGTCATGATGGGGAACCACAGCACGCGGCGGTGCATCATGATGGCGAAATACGACAGCAAGGTGTAGGCCAGCGCATTCTCGCCCAGCAGGGTCGAATCGTGCACGTCCATCATCAGGCCCATGAAGAACGCCACGCCGATGCCGACCTTGCGCGGCTGGTGGATGCCCCAGAAGACCAGCACCAGCGCGACGAAGTCGGGCACGCCGACGAACTGCCCCCACGGCAGCAAGTTCAGCAGAAAAGCGCACAGCAGGGAAAAACCGATGAACAGGGGGCTGACCGGTAGCAAGATGTAATGCGGGCGGTTCATCGTGTCGCTTCCTTCGGTGGCACGGCGGCAGGTGCTGGCGTTGTTACAGGCGTCGCCGGTTTCGGCGCGGGGCTGGCAGGCGGTTTCGCGGCCGGTGGCGTGGCCGTATTGGCGGCCGGTGGCGTCGCAGCGGCAGGCTCCTTGGCAGGGTCCTTGATCGGCGCCATCTTGCCGGCGATCTTGCGGCCCGTCTTGATATCTTCAGCGGGCGGGCGCGGGGGAATCTCGGGCGACGTCATGAGGATGAGCAGTTGGGTATTGCGTTCAATGCCGGCCAGCGGCTGGCACACGACGCGGCCGAACGGGCCATGCGCATTGCGCTCGACCAGGGTCACGCGCGCCACGGCCAGGCCGGCCGGATACAGGCCGTCGAGGCCCGAGGTAATGACGATGTCGCCGATCTGGATGTCGGCGCTGGGGGCCGTGAAGCGCAGCTCCATGGTGCCGGACTTGCCGCGGCCGATGGCCACGCTGCGCACGCCATTGCGCAGCAGCTGCACGGGAATGGCCTGCTCTTCATCCGTCAGCAAGGTCACTTCGGAGGTGAACGGGAACACGCGCGTGACCTGTCCCACCACACCCAGGTTGTCGATCACGGGGCGGCCCAGCTCCACGCCATGCTGGATACCGCGATCGAGCACGATCTTGCGCGTGGCCGAATCGCGCGTGTCGTACAGCACTTCGGCCATCAAGGTCTTGACGGGCACGCGCTCGCGCGCTTCCATCAGCTTGCGCAGGTGGTTATTTTCAACGATGTTGAGCTGCGCCTGCTGCAGGATCTGCGCCGAGGCGATCTGTTCATGCTTCAGGTCGCGCACCTGTTTTTCCAGGGCGGACAGCGAAGAAAAGTAATTGCCGACGCCAAGCGCCACGTCGCGCGGCACCAGGGCAGCCATCTGCACCGGATACAGCACGGTGCCGACGGCCTGGCGCACGGCAGTCAGCGCGTGCATGCGCGAATCGACCAGCAGCAGGGCGATAGAAATGCCGGCGAACACCATCATCTTGACGCGGGCGGAGGCGCCTTGTTTGAAAAGTGGCGGAGGACTGTATTCCATGACTTCCAATAATCAGGCCAGGCGCAGTGCGCCAACGTGCAGGCCCCGGTCAAACGCCGGCGCCAAAACCAAAAAAAGGCCGGAATGGTTTCCGGCCCTTCTGTCAGATTATTCGTAGGAGAAGATCGAGCCGAGCTTGTCCATACGTTCCAGTGCCATCCCGGAACCGCGCACCACGCAGGTGAGCGGGTCCTCGGCCACCAGCACCGGCAGGCCGGTTTCCTCCATCAGCAGGCGGTCCAGGTCTCGCAGCAGTGCGCCGCCGCCCGTCAGCATCATGCCTTTTTCGGCGATGTCGGCGCCCAGTTCCGGCGGCGTCTGTTCCAGCGCGTTTTTCACGGCCGAGACGATATTGTTCAGCGGGTCGGTCAGCGCTTCGAGTATCTCGTTGCTGGAGATGGTGAACGAGCGCGGGATGCCTTCGGACAGGTTGCGGCCCTTGACTTCCATTTCCTTCACTTCCGAACCAGGGAAAGCCGAACCGATGGCTTTCTTGATGGCTTCGGCCGTCTGTTCGCCGATCAGCATGCCGTAGTTGCGGCGGATGTAGTTGACGATGGCTTCATCGAATTTGTCGCCGCCGACGCGCACGGAACCCTTGTAGACCATGCCGCCCAGCGAGATGATGCCCACTTCGGTCGTGCCGCCGCCGATGTCGACCACCATCGAGCCGGTCGCTTCGGATACGGGCAAGCCCGCGCCGATGGCAGCTGCCATCGGTTCCTCGATCAGGTACACCTGCGAGGCGCCGGCGCCCAGGGCAGATTCGCGGATCGCGCGGCGTTCGACCTGGGTCGAACCGCAAGGCACGCAAATGATGATGCGCGGCGATGGACGGAAGAATTTCGAGTCGTGCACCATGCGGATGAATTGCTTGAGCATTTGCTCGGTCACGGTGAAGTCGGCGATCACGCCATCTTTCATCGGACGAATCGCTTCGATATTGCCCGGCACTTTGCCCAGCATCTGCTTGGCTTCCTTGCCGACTGCCTGAATGGTCTTCTTGCCATTCGGACCGCCTTCCTGGCGGATGGCGACAACGGATGGTTCGTCCAGGACGATACCGAGGCCGCGTACATAAATAAGGGTGTTGGCCGTGCCCAAGTCAATGGCCAGATCGGTGGAGATATACCTGCGTAAAAAACCAAACATGAGTGTCCTGTAGCGCATCGAGCTGCGCAAAAGCTGTTTATGGGGAGTTTCAAAGCGGGCGCTTTCAGGCACCCTGAAAATCCGTGGAGGCGATTTTTTCGGGTTTCGCTTGGCGCTTGCGCAATCTTTTCTATGCTGCGGCAGCGGTCCATCAGCGCCGGCAACGCATTAACCCGCCATTCTACCTTATAATTTGAATGCGATTTGCTCAAAAACCATGGAAAAGTGCGACTCTTGCAGCCGCGAGTTACGCGGCATTCCTCGATTTTTGTGAGCAAAATAGCAGTAAATACCCGCGTTTTATCAAAACGCCAACTTAATACTAATGCGCGGCACTCCGCGCCATTCGCCATGTCCCTGACACTCTCCGACGTAAAACGCATCGCCCACCTGGCCCAACTCGAAATGGCCGACGACCAGGCCGTCACGTCTTTGGCCCAATTGAACAAGATTTTTGCACTGGCAGAACAAATGCAAGCCGTCAATACCGATGGCGTGGCGCCCCTGAGCCACCCGCTGGCCGCCCACATGGACAATATCGCCCTGCGCCTGCGCGAGGATCTGGCTACCGAAACGAACCGCCGCGACGCCTACCAGGCCGTGGCGCCGAAGGTACAGGATGGCCTGTACTTGGTGCCAAAAGTGATCGAGTAACTGCGCCGCTCCATGCTGTTGCCTTCCCGTCGAATATCAAAATAGAAACGCCATGCATACAAAATCCATCAAACAGCTGTCCACGCTTTTGCAGAACAAGGAAATTTCCGCCGTTGCGCTGGCGACGCATTTCCTCGACCGCATCGAAGCGGACACCTCGAACGCCTTCTTGCACGTCGACCGTGCCCTGACCCTGGCGCAAGCTGCCGAAGCGGATGCACGCATCGCCGCCGGCACGGCCACGCCGTTGACGGGCGTGCCGATCGCGCACAAGGACCTGTTCGTCACCAAAGGCTGGCGCACGACGGCCGGCTCGAAAATGCTGGCCAACTACGCCAGCCCGTTTGACGCCACCGTGGTGGAAAAATTCCAGGCGGCCGGCATGGTCACCTTGGGCAAGGTCAATTGCGATGAATTCGCCATGGGTTCCGGCAATGAGAACTCGGCCTTCGGCGCCGTACAGAATCCGTGGGACAAGCACGCCGTGCCGGGCGGCTCGTCGGGCGGCTCGGCCGCTGCCGTGGCTGCCGGCCTGACGCCGGCGGCCACCGGCACCGACACGGGCGGCTCGATCCGCCAGCCTGCCGCTTTTTGCGGCATCACCGGCATCAAGCCCACGTATGGCCGCGTCTCGCGCTTCGGCATGATCGCCTTTGCCTCGTCGCTGGACCAGGGCGGCCCGATGGCCCGCTCGGCCGAAGACTGCGCCCTGCTCTTGAGTGCCATGGCCGGCTTCGACGAGCGCGACTCGACCAGCCTGTCGCCGGAACAAGGCGGCGTGGCGGAAGATTTTTCGCGCGAGCTGGGCCAGCCCCTCACGGGCTTGCGCATCGGCGTGCCGCGCGAATACTTCGGCGAAGGTTTGGCCAAGGACGTGGAAGCTGCCGTGCGCGGCGCGCTGGCGCAATATGAAAAGCTGGGCGCCACCCTGGTCGACATCTCGCTGCCGAACACGGCCCTGTCGATTCCCGCCTACTACATGATCGCCCCGGCCGAAGCGTCGTCGAACCTGTCGCGCTACGACGGCGTGCGCTATGGCCACCGCGCTGCCGAATACAAGGACTTGCAGGACATGTACAAGAAGTCGCGCGCCCAGGGCTTCGGCCCGGAAGTGCAGCGCCGCATCATGGTCGGCACCTATGTGCTGTGCCACGGCTACTACGACGCCTACTACCTGAAGGCGCAAAAGATCCGCCGCCTGATCGCGCAGGATTTCGACGCCGTCCTGAATGGCCCGAACGCCGTCTGCGACGTCATCATGGGTCCGGTCGCGCCGACCGTCGCCTGGGACCTGGGCGACAAGACGGACGACCCGGTGGCGAACTACCTGGCCGACATCTATACGCTGTCGACCAGCCTGGCCGGCCTGCCCGGCATGTCGATACCTTGCGGCTTCGGCGAAGGCGAGAAAAACAGCAAGCGCCCCGTCGGCCTGCAAATCATCGGCAATTATTTTGGCGAAGCCAAGCTGCTGAACGTCGCCCACCAGTTCCAGCAAGTGACGGACTGGCATACGCGCAGCCCTGCCGGTATTTAATAAGAACAGACGCGCCGCCCAGGCGGCGCCACCAGAAAATAAGCGAGAACACTATGCAATGGGAAGTCGTCATCGGTCTTGAGAACCACGTGCAGCTCACGACCGAATCCAAAATTTTCAGCGGTTCGCCGATCAAGTACGGCGCAGACGCCAACACGCAAGCGAGCCCTGTCGACCTGGCGCTGCCAGGCGTGCTGCCGGTGATGAACAAGCAGGCCGTCGACCGCGCGATCCGCTTCGGCCTGGCCGTGGGCGCCACCGTCGCACCGCACTCGGTCTTCGCGCGCAAGAACTATTTTTACCCTGATTCACCGAAGGGCTATCAGATCAGCCAGTTCGAAGACCCCGTCGTCATCGGCGGCGCCCTGACCTTCGGCTACGAAAAGGATGGCGAATTCGTCACCAAGACGGTCAACCTGACGCGCGCCCATCTGGAAGAAGACGCCGGCAAATCGCTGCATGAAGACTATGCAGGCATGAGCGGCATCGACTTGAACCGCGCCGGCACGCCGCTGCTGGAAATCGTCTCGGAACCGGAAATCCGCAGCGCCGCCGAAGCCGTGGCCTACGCCAAGGCCCTGCACTCGCTGGTCATGTGGCTGGGCGTTTGCGACGGCAACATGCAGGAAGGCTCGTTCCGCTGCGACGTCAACGTCTCCGTGCGCCCTGTCGGCCAGAAGGAATTCGGCACCCGCTGCGAAATCAAGAACCTGAACTCCTTCCGCTTCATCGAGGAAGCCGTGCACGTGGAAGTGCGCCGCCAGATCGAACTGATCGAAGACGGCGGCAAGGTCGTGCAGGCGACGCGCCTGTACGATCCGGACCGCAAGGAAACGCGTGAAATGCGCAGCAAGGAAGACGCACAGGATTACCGCTATTTCCCGGACCCTGACCTGCCGCCGCTGGTCATCTCGCCAGAATGGATCGCTACCGTCAAGGCGTCGATGCCGGAGCTGCCGGCCGCCATGCGCGCCCGTTTCATCAGTGAATACGCGCTGCCGGACTACGATGCGCTGGTGCTGACGCAGTCGAAAGCCATGGCCACCTATTTCGTCGCCGTGGTCGACAAGGCCGGCAAGGAAAACGCCAAGGCCGCCGCCAACTGGCTGATGGGCGACGTGTCGTCGACCCTGAACCGCGAAGGCGTGGACTTGGACGACGCGCCCGTCTCCGCCGCGCAACTGGCCGCCATGCTCAAGCGCATCGCCGACGGCACGATCTCGAACAAGGCGGCGAAAGAAGTCTTCGCCGGCATGTGGGAAGCGAAATCGACTGACGAAAACCTCGTCGACACCATCATCGACGCCAAGGGCCTGAAACAGATTTCGGATACTGGCGCCCTCGAAGCCATCGTCGATGAAGTGCTGGCGGCGAACGCCAAGTCGGTGGAGCAGTACCGCGCCGGCAAGGAAGCGGCCATCAATGCGCTGATCGGCCAGGCCATGAAAGCGTCCAAGGGCAAGGCCAACCCGGCCCAGCTGACGGAACTGCTGAAGGCCAAGCTGGCGGGCTAACTCCCCTCTCCCCAAAAAAAAGACGCTGCGGCGTCTTTTTTTTCGCCTGCAGGCATCGTTTATAAACAGCCTTGTCTACACTTTTTCTCTTCCCTAAAGGGCGTTTGCAGACCATCAAAAATTAAAGTATACATTTTTGTCTACAAGGTTTAATCTAGCCCTATTGAATTTCAGGCAAGAGGAAAACCGCATGGCCAAGACGCACGACATCCCGAAACCGACGGTGGCCGAACTCGATCTGCTGCAGGCGCTGTGGCCGCTGGGCGCCGCCACGGCCAAGCAGGTGCACGAGGCGATGTCGCTGGCCAAGCCGGCCATCACGTATGGCACCGTGCTGCGCCTGATGCAGATCATGCACGGCAAGGGCTTGCTGATCCGCGACGAAAGCCAGCGCTCGCACGTGTATGCGCCGGCGCAGGCGCAGGACAGCCTGCAGACGAACCTGCTCAAGGAATTGATGCAGAAGGCCTTTGCCGGTTCGGCCAAGGCGCTGGTGCTGGCGGCGCTGCGCACGGGCGTGTCGCGCGCCGAACGCGAAGAGATCGAAAAAATGCTCAAGGACGATCAGTCATGAGCGGCTTCGTGCCAGCGCTGGGCTGGACCCTGCTGCACTTCCTGTGGCAAGGCTTGCTGATCGGCTGCGCTACGGCGCTGGCGTGGGCGGCCCTGCGCAATGCGCGTCCGGAGGCGCGCTACGCCGTCGGTTGCGGCGCCCTGCTGGCCTGCCTGGCATGGCCGGCGGCGGGCTTGTATCTGCGCCTGGCCGGTGGCGACGCCACGGGCGCTCCGTTCTCCAGCGCCTTGCTGCCCGCCGCCCTGCTGGCACCCGACAGCCTGCCCGACCTGGACCTGCTGCTGCGCGCCGTCGTCGGCGTGTGGGCTTTGTGCGCCGCCGTGCTGGCCGTGCGCATGGCGCTGGGCATGCTGTGGATAGAGCGCAGCGCCAGGAACACGGGCGCCACGCATGGACAACTGCAGACCAGACTGTCGCACATGGCGCACGATGCGGGCGTGACGCGGCCAGTGCGGCTGCGCGTGCTCGACGGCATCGCCAGCCCGCTCACGGCCGGCATCTGGCGCCCCATGGTGCTGGTGCCCGCCTCGCTGTTGACCGGCATGCCGCCGCACCTGCTCGACGCGCTGCTGGCGCACGAACTGGCGCATATCCGGCGCCACGATTATCTGATCAACCTGCTGCAAAACGCCATCGAAGCGCTGCTGTTTTTCCACCCTGCCGTCTGGTGGATTTCACGCGGCGTGCGCCTCGAACGCGAACATATTGCAGATGATTTCGCAGCAAGACAACTGGGCGAACCGCGGCGTCTGGCTCTTGCACTTTCGGAACTGGAACGCCTCCAGTTCTCAACCCACCACCTGGCCCAGGCGGCCAACGGAGGAGATCTTATGTCACGTATCAAACGATTGCTGCGCCCCGCACCAAACACCCTGAACTGGAAGGCGGCAGTGCCGCTGCTGGCCCTGGCCGGCGCCTGCCTCGGCATCTACGGCCAGGCCGTCGCCGCCGACAGCGCGCCCGTGCTGGAGCGCCGCCCCGTCATCGACTTTGGCGTCTGCGGCAAACCCGTCTACCCAGCCGCATCCTTGCAGGCGAAGGAAGAGGGCAAGGTCACCATGTCCTTCGACGTCGATGCCGCCGGCAAGGTAACAGCTTCGAGCGTCGTCAAAAGCAGCGGCCATCCGGCCCTCGATGAGGCGGCGCGCAGCGGCATTGCCAAGTGCACGTTCAAGCCGGCCCTCGCTGGCGGCAAGCCTGTCAGCGCCAGCGTGAAGGCGCAATACGTCTGGCGTCTGAAGTAATGTACGGGCGACGGCAGCGCGGCAACATCGCAGCAGCGCTGCCGCCGCCCGCTTGCGGGTATGATCATGGATTCTTCCACGCACCTGTGAACACGCCATGAACAAGATCAAAACCGGCCTCGTCGGCTACGGCTTTGCCGGCTCCACCTTCCACGCTCCCGTCCTGTCCACCATCGATGCCCTGGAACTGACGGCCGTCGCTTCGAGCAAGCCGGAGCTCGTGCACAAGGATTGGCCGCACGCGACCGTATATGCGGAACCCGCGCAGCTGTTTGCCGATCCGTCCATCGAACTGGTCGTCATCGCCGCACCCAACGAAGCGCATTTCAGCCTGGCGCAAGCGGCCCTGCAGGCTGGCAAGCACGTGGTGGTCGACAAGCCATTCACCATTTCCAGTGCCGAGGCGCAGAGCCTGATCGCGCTGGCGAAAGAACGCAAGCTGGTGCTCAGCGTGTACCACAACCGCCGTTGGGATGGCGACTTCCTGACCCTCAAAACGCTGCTGGCGCAAGGCACCTTGGGCCGCATCGCCAGCGTCGAATCGCACTTCGACCGTTTCCGCCCCGAGATCCGCCAGCGCTGGCGCGAGTCCGGCGCACCCGGTGGCGGCTTGCTGTACGACCTGGGTCCGCACATGCTGGACCAGGCCATGCAGCTGTTCGGCCAGCCGGAAAAGCTGTACGCCGATATCGCCCTGCAGCGCGATGGCGCGCAAGCCGTCGACTACATGCACATCGTTTTGTACTATGACCGGCTGCGCGTGGTGCTGCAAGCGGGCTGCCTGGTGCAAGCGCCAACGGCGCGCTTCGCCGTGCATGGCGATAAAGGCAGTTTCGTGAAGTTTGGCCTCGACCCACAGGAAGACGCCCTGAAGGCGGGCGGCAGGCCGGGCCAGCCAGGCTGGGGCATGGACCCCGTGCGCGGCGCGCTGCATCTGGGCACGCAGCCGGACGGGCATTGTGAGCACCTGGAGATGCAGGCGGGCCGCTACCAGGACTTTTACCAGGGCATGGCCGACGCCATCCGCCATGGCGCAGCGGCGCCCGTGGCGGCCGAAGATGCGGCAGCGACGATACGCCTGATCGAACTGGCGCTGCAAAGCGCCGCCGAAGGGCGCGTGCTCGCGGTCAGCTGATCGGGTTCAATTGATGACGAAGGCCAGTACCACGGCGCCCAGCGCCAGCAGGGCCAGGCCGCAGATGAACAGCAGCTCGCCCCACCATTCGTAACGCAAGCGCGGCTGGCCGGGGCGCAGCGACATGAACGAGAGCACGGCGCTGACGAGAAAAACGATGGCGTCGACAGCGAGCAGCTTGTCGATGGCCACGCGCACCTCGCCGCGCGGCGCCAGGTGCCCAATCGACAGCACCGTCATGCATACGCCAACCATCGTCGCCGACGTGGGCAGGATATGTGCCGACAAGCCCCGCGCCGACAAGCCCTGTTCAGGCGTCTTGCCGTCGCCAGGCATCAGGATTTGCCTTGATTCGTTCCCGCCGGCCAGATCAGCTCCACCCGCGCGGAACTGCCAGCCTTGATTTGCACCTTGCGTTCCAGTGTCTTACCGGCCAGGGTGGCGTGCAGGGTGTAGCTGCCCGGTGCCAGTTTCGCCAGCAGGAACGGTCCGCTGGCCGTCGTTTCCAGCGCCAGCGCGCCCTTGGCGTCGCGTATTTCCAACTTCACGTCAGAGGCAAATTCCGCCTTGCCCGCCGCCTGCACGGAAAACACGAGACTCAAGGGCCAATGCCGGCTGGCGCTCTTGATGGCCGTCGACTCGTCGAGGCCAATGCCGCCGCTCAGGTACTCCACCGCCCCGCTCTTCTGCACGGGCGGCAGTGCGCTGTCGTCTTGGGCCTGCGCCGCACTTCCTACTAACAGCCCGGCGGCCAGCATTGCCGCCGCCAGGGTCAAGGTACCGCGTCTGTCTGGTGCCATCTCACTCTCCTCATGTCGGTTGAATCAAGATAGGAAACGCAGCTTAGGCCAGTCTTAGCTTAGCGCCGGCGCATGGCCTCGGCGATCTTCTGGTCCGTCTTGTACTGGCTCAGCGCATATACGGCCCAGATCGTCGCTGGCAGCCAGCCGATCAGGGTGATTTGCAGGATCAGGCAAATGATGCCGGCAATCGGACGGCCGATCGTGAAAAAGGTCAGCCACGGGAGTAACAGGGCAATCAGCAAGCGCATCGTTCGTTCCTTGAGTATTCCCCTGTGCCGCGGGGACCGGGCCGGCATGCGCCGGCGGTAAATTCAGTCAAACCGATTATAACGATACTGGCGCCTCACGCCGGCACGGGTGCCAGCAGTTTTTCCATCCACGCCAGGATGGCGGCAAAGATGGCGTCGCGGTTCACCTCATTGAAATTCTCGTGATAATTGGCCGGATAGTAGTGATAGTCGAGCAGTCCATCGGGCACGCTGCGCAGCAGGCTTTCCGTGGCGCGGCTGTCGGCCAGCTTGTCGTCGCCCGCCACCACGGCGAACAGGGGGAAGCGCCAGTCCGACAAGCCGCCCGCCAGTTCCTTTTGCGCCAACGTCAAGGCATGGGCGAAGCGCACCGACGCCGCACTGGCGCGGATGCCGTCGCGCTCGTCCTGGAAATGGCGCGCGGTGATGGTTTGATCGTGCGTCAGCAGCATGGTCAGGTTCCCCAGCGGCACCTTCATCGTTGGGAAGCGCTGCGCCAGCCAGCCCGACAGCATCTGCAGCACCTTCGGCACGGGAATCGCATTCACGTAATACGGCGATGAAATGATGAAGCCTTTGATCGCTGGATCGCCCGCAAAGCGCCGCAGCCCCAGGTGCGTGGCGATCAGGCCGCCCATCGAATGGCCCATGACGAACACGGGCAAGCCCGGATACGTTTTCTTGATCCAGGCGAGGAACAGCTCCTCGTCGTCGAGGAAGGCGTCGAACGAGGGAATGTCGACCTTGCGCTGGCTATCGTGGCCCACCATGTCGAAGCTGACGGTGGCGATGCCGTGCTGGCGGAAGTAGAGCGCCGGCGTGACGTAGTCGCCCGCGTGCGCCATGCCGCCGTGGATCGCCAGGATCACGGCACGTGGATGCTCGGGCTGCCAGATGTGGATCGGCCGCTCGACCCGGTCGCTGCACAGCAGGCTGGCCATCTTGTCTTCTGAAAAACGCATCGCTGCTCCTGTCATGCCCTGTCACGCCTTCAGATGATCGATCAACTGGCGCGCATACAGGGGTAATTCACTGAACTGGCGCACGCAGATCGTGAGATTGCGTACCGACCAGGGATCGGATAATTCCAGGCAGCGCAGCGCCATCGTCTGCTGGCAGCGACTGGCCGCCGCCAGCGGCACCACGCTGATGCCCACGCCGCTGGCCACCATGCGGCAGACGGCATCGAAGCTGCGCAGGCGCACGCGTACCTTCAGCGGACGCCCCAGGCGCGCCGCATGCATGCCCAGGTATTGCTGCATCGCGCTGTCGTCGGCCAGGCCGATGAAATCGTGATCCAGCACGCTGGCAAAGTCGACGACACCATCCTGGCCGAGCGCGCGGTGGTGCACGCCATCGGCCGCCGCAATGACCACCAACCGGTCGGGGCGGAACAAAAACGTCTGCAAGCCGCGCATGTCGACCGAGTCGGACACGATGCCCATGTCGGCCAGCCCTTCCGAGACGGCCTTGACGATATCGTAACTGAGGCGCTCTTCCAGGTCGATGGTCAGGTTCGGATGGCGGTCGAGAAAAGCGCCCAGCGCCTCGGGCAAAAATTCGCTGAGCGCGGCCGTATTGCACAGCAGGCGCAGCTGCCCTTTCAAGCCGCGCGCAAATTCGCCAAGTTCGCCGCGCATTTTCTCCATTTGCAGCAGCACCAGGCGCGCGTGATGCAGCAAGGTCTGGCCCACTGGCGTCGGCTCCACGCCGCGCCGCCCGCGCAGCAGCAAAGGCATGCCCAGCATCTCTTCCATGCCGCGCACGCGCGCACTGCTCGACGCCAATGCGAGATGGCTGCGCGCGGCGCCCGCCGTCAGGCTGCCCGCCTCCACCACGTTGACAAACAGCTGCAAATCGACCAGATCAAAGCGCATGCCAGCTCTCCTTTTCGCCATCTTACCAGCCTTCGCATTTAACTAAGGCTGACTCAAAATAATCCGCCTTGGCGAAATCCGCAAGCGCGCGCAGAATCCACGCAGTTCACTGTGGAATAGAAAAAATGGAGACCTCATTCCTGCTGGCCGTCGGCGCCAGCTTCCTCGTCGCTGGCTTCGTCAAGGGCGTAGTCGGACTGGGCTTGCCGACGGTGGCCATGGGCACGCTCAGCCTGGTCATGCCGCCCGTGCAGGCAGCCGCCCTGCTGATCGTGCCATCGATGGTAACGAACGTGTGGCAGCTGGCGGCCGGCCCCGGCCTGCGCGCCCTGCTGCGCCGTTTGTGGCCCATGCTGGCCGCCGTCATGGCCGGTACCGTGGCGGGCGGTGCCCTGCTGCCGAAGGACAGCGGCGCCTGGGCCGTCGTCGCGCTGGGCGTGGCGCTGATGCTGTATGCGCTGGCGGGACTATTCTCGCTGCAGCTGCGCGTGCCGGCGCGGCACGAAGCGTGGCTGGGGCCCGTGACGGGCGCCGCGACGGGGCTGGTAACGGCCGCCACGGGCGTCTTCGTCATTCCCGCCGTGCCGTATCTGCAGGGACTGGGGCTGGCGCGCGATGCGCTGGTGCAGGCGCTCGGCCTGGCGTTTACGGCTTCGACCGTGGCGCTGGCGGCCAGCCTGGCCCTGCATGGCGACTTCAGTCTCGGTGCGGCCTGGACCTCCGCGTATGCGCTGCTGCCGGCGCTGGCCGGCATGCTGGCCGGTCAATGGCTGCGCGGGCGCATTGCGCAACAGGTGTTCAAGCGGTGCTTTTTTGTCGGGCTGTTCGCCCTGGGCCTGCATGCGGCGGTCAAATCATGGCTGGCGTGATGCAAATCGACTGGCAAGGAGACAGCGCGCTGTGCGCGTGGGTCGACGGCCAGCAGGTGGCCATGCTCGACATCAGCCGACACGCCGATGAAGTGACGGTGAACATGCTGTTCGTGAAACCGCCGTTCCGCCGGCGCGGCATCGGCGGCGCACTGTTGCGGCGACTGTTGCAATGCCACCCGCAAGCTGCCACCGCCTGCGGCGACCCGCGGCTGCGGGCGCTGCTGGAGAGGACTACTTAAATGCCATACCTAGTGCGGTAGGCCGAAACGGCTTCTTTATGCTGCAGCAGTTCCGGATCGGCGCCCGCGCCGTTCAGGTAGCCGAACAAATCGTCCAGGTTGCCGATCGAAATGACGGGGATGCCGTACTGTTTCGACACTTCCTGCACGGCCGAACTTGGCGACAGCTGGCCGTCCGGGCCGGAGCGCTCCATGCGGTCCAGGGCGATCAGCACGGCGCATGGCTCGGCGCCGGCGGCGCGTATCATGTCCACCGATTCGCGCACCGAGGTACCGGCCGAGATCACATCGTCAATGATAACAACCTTGCCATGCAGCTTGGCGCCGACGATGGTACCGCCTTCGCCATGGTCCTTGGCTTCCTTGCGGTTGAAGGCGAACGAGGTGTTGCGGCCCTTGCCGGCCAGCGCCACGGCGGTGGCCGACGCCAGGGTGATGCCCTTGTAGGCGGGGCCGAACAGCATGTCGAATTCCACGCCCGAGTCGAGCAGGGTCTGCGCGTAGAACTGCGCCAGTTCGGCCAGGGTGGCGCCGTCGTGGAACAGGCCCGCATTGAAGAAGTACGGCGACTGGCGTCCGGCCTTGGTCGTGAACTCGCCAAACCGCAAGACTCCCTTGGATACTGAAAACGCGATAAACTGCTGGCGTAAATTATTCACATTAGCCTCATTTTTTAAAAGTGCCTGTATTTTAATCCGCGCGCACCGGCGAGACAATCGCCATGCCGCGCCCGCCGGCCCCGTACAACGCCCTTTTCACTCTCGACCTATGCCAAAAATTATTTCCGCCAATCTAAACGGTATCCGTTCCGCCGCCAAAAAAGGCTTTTTCAACTGGATGGGCACGCAGACGGCCGATTTCATCTGCGTGCAGGAATTGAAGGCGCAGCTGCCCGACATGACGCCGGAATTCCTCAATCCGCACGGCTACCATGGCCATTTCCACTACGCCGAGAAAAAGGGCTATTCCGGCACGGGCGTGTACAGCAAGGCCGAACCGGACGCCGTGCATATCGGTTTCGGCAGCCCTGAATTCGATGCCGAAGGCCGCTACGTGCGCTGTGATTTTGGCAACCTGTCCGTCATTTCCGTGTACTGCCCATCCGGCTCGTCCGGCCCCGAGCGCCAGGAAGCCAAGTTCCGCTTCATGGAACTGTTCCTGCCGCATTTGCTGGCATTGAAGGCGCTGGGCCGCGAAGTGGTCATCTGCGGCGACTGGAACATCGCCCACCATGAAATCGACTTGAAGAACTGGAAGGGCAACAAGAAAAACTCCGGCTTCCTGCCCGAGGAACGCGCATGGCTGACGCGCGTCTTCGACGAAGTGGGCTTTGTCGACGTGCACCGCGGCCTGGACAAGCGCGAAGACCAGTACACGTGGTGGAGCAACCGCGGACAAGCCTACGCAAAGAACGTGGGCTGGCGCATCGATTACCACGTCGCCACCCCTGGCATCGCAGCCCAGGCGCATACGGTCAGCGTCTACAAGGATGAGCGTTTTTCCGACCATGCGCCGTTGATCATCGATTACACGATCAAGGGCTGATCTTTGACACGTCGCGGGTGGTGTCGGCTTACGCGCTTCGCGCTAAGCCGACCTACGCCTACCTTATCTACCGTAGGTCGGATTAGGTCCGCAGGACCGTAATCCGACAACATTGTTGGCCGCGCCAGTGGTGAGGTCGGCTTATCCGAGCACGCGCCGGCTTTCAAAGTGGCGCGGCTCGCCGCTCAAAGGGTCCGTAAAATCGATGGCCCGCGCCAGCAGCTGCAAGGGCTGCGACATGTCGTCTTCCTTGCACGGCAGGGCCACCGGGTAAAACGCATCGTTGACGATGGGGATGCCCAGCGACGCCAGGTGCACGCGCAGCTGGTGCTTGCGCCCCGTGTGCGGCTGCAGCCGGTACAGGGCCACGTCGCCGCGCTCTTCGATGATCTCGATGATGGTTTCCGAATTCGCCTCGCCCGCCTCTTCGCGCATGAGAAAAAACTGCGCGCCCTCGACCATGCGGCTGCGGTAGGTGAATGGAAAATCGCGCCCCGCCAGCACGGGCGCCAGCGCCTCGTACGTCTTGCGCACTTCGCGGCGCTGGAACAGCGACTGATAGGCGCCGCGGCTGGCAATCTGGCGCGAAAAAATCACCACGCCGGCCGTCTCGCGGTCGAGGCGGTGGATGGGCGTCAGCTCGGCGCACTCCAGTTTTTTCTTCAGGCGCGTCAGCAAGGTCTCCTGCACGAAACGCCCGGCCGGCGTCATCGGCAGGAAGTGCGGCTTGTCGACCACCACCAGGTGTTCGTCCTGGAACAGGATCTCTTCGTGGAAGGGAATCGGCGTTTCCCGCTCCAGCTCGCGGTAGTAAAAAATGCGCATGCCGCGCCGGTATGCGCTGTCGGGCGCCAGCACGGCGCCGTCGCCATCGACCACTTCGCCGCGCGCCATGCGGTCCTGCCATTGCGCCGCGCTGATCTGCGGATAGCGCTCGAGCAGGAAGGACAGCATGTCCGGCCACTGCCCTTCGGGCAGCCAAAGATAGCTGGGCGCCACGCCATCGCGCATGGGCAAGGGTGCGGCGGCGTGACGGGCCGGCATCCTAGCGCTGCGCGATGGCGTTGCTGCGGTAAGGCGGCAAAGCGTCGACGCTGACGCCCTTGCTGCGCGCGTACAGCGGCAGCACTTGCGCCATGTGGCTGTTCATCTGCGAGATGCGGTCCTTGCCCGACGGGTGCGTCGAGAGGAATTCCGGCGGCGCGCCCTTGCTCACGGCGGCCATCTTCTGCCACAGGATGACGCCGGCGCGCGGGTCGAAGCCGGCGCGCGCGGCCAGGTCCATGCCGATCAGGTCCGCCTCGCGTTCATCGTCGCGCGAAAATTTCAGCATCACGCCCTGCGCCGCCATATTCGTGGCGGTACTGGTGATGCTCGGATCGACGCCGAGCCAGGCCGACAGGCCGGCGCCGGCCAGCTTGGCGCCGACGGCGGCCAGATTGCCCTTGCCGGCCTGCGCCTGCGAGTGTTCGCGCAAGGCGTGCGAAATTTCATGGCCCATGACGATGGCCACTTCGTCGTCGGTCAGATTCAGCTTGGTGATGATGCCGCTGTAAAAAGCGATCTGCCCGCCCGGCATGCAAAAGGCATTGACCTGGTCGGAATTGAGCAGGTTGACCTGCCAGTTCCAGTTGGCCGACGCCTCGTTCCAGCGCGTGGCGAACGGGATGATGCGCTGGGCGATGGCACGCAGGCGTTTCACTTGCGGATCGCTGTCGGGCACCAGCGCATTTTTTTCCTTCGCCTCGTTGACCAGCTGCGTATATTGCTGCTTCGATTGTTCATTGAAGTCGGCGCCGCCGGCAAAGATGCGCGAAGTCGACAAGGGGCGCACCTTGATGCCATCCTGGACCGTCGCCTGCTGGGCGTGGGCGGACAGGGACGACAGCGCGGTGGCCGCGCACAGGCTGGCCAGGACGGCGTAACGTTTAAGGGATATTGGTGCCATTGGCAGACCTCCATGGAGCGATTTTAGGCAGCATCATCATGGCCGGGAAGGCCAGGAAGAAGCACACGATGAAAAACGAAAACCAGCCCAGCTCGGCGACCAGGAAGCCCACCGAGGCATTGATCAGGGTGCGCGGCACGGCGCTGAGGCTGGAAAACAAGGCATATTGCGTGGCCGTGTAGCGCGGGTCCGTGCTGCGCGACAGGAACGCGACAAAGGCAGCCGCGCCCAGGCCCAGGCTGGCGAACGCTTCAAAACCGATCACGGCGCTGAGCAGCATGGTATTCGGCCCGACCTGCGCCAGCCAGGCGAATCCGAGAATGGCGACCGCCTGCAGCGCGCCAAACACCCACAGGCCCCGGTTGATGCCCAGCTTGAGCATCCATATGCCGCCCACCACGCCACCGGCCAGGCTGGCCCAGAAACCCGTGGTGTTGGCGGCCAGGCCGATCTGCGTCATGGAAAAACCCAGGTCCAGATAGAACTTCGTCGCCAGCGCCGTGGCCATGCTGTCGCCGATTTTATAGAGTAGTACGAAGGCGAGTATCCACATTGCGTTACGCCAACCATCGCGCGCGATGAATTCCTGGAACGGCAGAATGATCGCTTCGCGCATGGTCTTCGGCGGCGAGCCGTACACGGTCGGCTCCTTGATCAGCAGGGTGCAGACAAACCCCGGCAGCATGAAGGCGGCCGTGATCCAGAAGACGGGCTGCCACGGCATGCGGTCGGCCAGGATCAGCGACAGCGCGCCCGGCACCATGCCCGCCACTTTATACGCGTTGACGATGACGGCGGCGCCCAGGCCCTGCTCGTTGTCGCTGAGGATTTCGCGCCGGTAGGCGTCGATGACGATGTCCTGGCTGGCCGACAGGAAGGCCACGCCGCCGGCAGCAGCCGCGATCAGGCCGATTTGCGTGAGCGGGTCCAGCATGCCCATGCCGCCGATGGCAAAGAACAGCGCCACTTGCGTCAGGGCCATCCAGCCGCGCCGCCGTCCCAGGCCCAAGATGCGGTAGCGGTCCATCAGCGGCGCCCACAGGAATTTCCAGATGTACGGGAACTGCACCAGGGCGAACAGCCCCAGCGCCTTGACGTTCAAGCCCGACTTGGCCAACCATGCCTGCAGCAGGTACAGCAGGATAAACAGGGGCAGGCCGGAACTGAAGCCCAGCACCAGCACGGCCAGCATGCGGCCATTGGCATGGGAACGCCAGCCAGGCGCCGGGCTTTTGCTCATCAATGCACCGCTTTTTTACGCAGGCGGAAGACGGCCAGGTCGCCACGCAGGTTCGGAAGCACGGAGACCATCTTGCCTTCGGCCAGGGCCACGCATTCGATCACTTCCAGGCCGCATTCCTCGGCCAGCTCGCGGAAGTCGTTGATGGTGGCGCAGCGCACGTTCGGCGTGTCGTACCACTGGTACGGCAGCGATTTCGACACGGGCATGCGGCCTTTCAGCAATGCCACGCGGTGCGGCCAGTAAGCGAAGTTGGGGAACGAGACGATGGCCTCGGCGCCCACGCGCACGATGTCGCGCAGCAGCGGCTCGACCTGCTTCATCATCTGCAGGGAGGACAGGCACAGCACCGTGTCGAAGCTGTTGTCGCCAAAAATCGACAAGCCCTTTTCCATGTCTTGCTGGATCACGTTCACGCCACGGCGGGTGCTGGCCAGCACCTTGTCGTCGGCGATCTCGATGCCGTAACCACTGCACTCCTTGTCGCTTTGCAGGTACTGCAGCATCACGCCTTCGCCGCAGCCCACGTCCAGCACGTGCGCGTTGTTCGGCACCCAGTGGGCGATGAAGGCCAGGTCGGGGCGCAGAGCGCTCAATTCGTCAAAAGTCATGCGGTCTCCTTGGCGCCCTGGCGGACGGCGGTATGCTGTGCGGGAGCGGGCAAGCCCGCCCCGATGTCGTTCCAAACCTGGCCATAATAGGCGCGCACCATGTTCATGTAGCGCGCATCTTCCAGCAAAAAGGCGTCGTGGCCGTGCGGCGCGTCGATCTCGGCATACGTGACCTGGCGGCGGTTACACACCAGGGCTTCGACAATCTCGCGGCTGCGCTCGGGCGAAAAACGCCAGTCGGTGGAAAACGAGGCGAGGAAGAACTTGGCCTTCGTGCCCGACAGGGCCTTGGCCAGGTCGCCGCCATGCGCGCGCGCCGGGTCGAAATAGTCGAGCGCCTTGGTGATCAATAAATACGTGTTGGCGTCGAAGTATTCGGAGAACTTGTCGCCCTGGTAGCGCAAATACGATTCGATCTCGAAGTCGATGCCGAAGCCGAATTTGTAGTCGCCCGTCTGCGCCGCATCGCGCAGCTTGCGGCCGAATTTTTCCGCCATGTCGTCATTCGACAGATACGTGATGTGGCCCACCATGCGCGCCACGCGCAAGCCGTTCTTCGGCACCACGCCGTGCGCATAGAAGTCGCCGCCATGGTATTCAGG
Organism: Janthinobacterium sp. Ant5-2-1; assembly: GCF_001445815.1. Taxonomy (NCBI): domain Bacteria; kingdom Pseudomonadati; phylum Pseudomonadota; class Betaproteobacteria; order Burkholderiales; family Oxalobacteraceae; genus Janthinobacterium; species Janthinobacterium sp. Ant5-2-1. The sequence continues at coordinate 69,618 of NZ_LNCE01000055.1, forward strand.
GTCGGACAGGATGGCCTGGCGCGCCACGTCGTTGAAGGCGATGTTTTGCGCCGACAGCTTGGCCGTCGAGGCGATCACTACGCAGTGGCGCAGCCGCTCGGGGAACATGATGCTCCACGCCAGCGCCTGCATGCCGCCCAGGGATCCCCCCATCACGGCGGCGAATTGGGTGATACCCAGTTCATCGGCCAGGCGCGCCTGCGCGCTGACCCAGTCTTCCACCGTGACGACGGGGAAGGCGGCGCCATACGGTTTGCCGGTGGCGGGATTGGTGTGCATGGGGCCCGTCGAGCCGAAGCAGGAGCCGAGGTTGTTGACGCCGATGACGAAGAATTTGTCCGTGTCGAGCGGCTTGCCGGGACCGACCATATTGTCCCACCAGCCCGTGCTTTTCGGCTGGTCCGCATACACGCCGGCCACGTGGTGCGAGGCGTTCAGGGCGTGGCAGACCAGCACCGCATTCGATTTGTCGGCGTTCAGGGTGCCGTAGGTTTCATACATCAACATATAGTCCCGCAGCGATGCTCCGCTTTGCAGCTGCAGGGGTTGCGCAAAATACATGGTTTGCGGCGAAACGATTCCAATGGATGACATGTGTGTCGGTTTATAAAAGGGGGGCGGCCCCACGGGCCATGGTCGATGCAGCACCGCGATGATAGGTGCTGCAACTTTAGCATCAGGACACCTCTTGCCGCGCGCGACGTGTCCCGATGCTGATAAGGTGACAGTTTACATGAGCTGCAGTTGCTGGACAGCTTCCGCGATCACATTTGGCTCCATGGAACGCATAATTTTGCGCATTTGTGGCGCAATCAGGCCCAGGTCGCTGTTGAGGATCTCTTGTTTGACCGCCAACAGCTGGGCCGGATGCATGGAAAACTCGCGCAGCCCCATGCCCAGCAACAAGCGCGTGAGCTTCACGTCGCCCGCCATTTCGCCGCAGACGGCCACGTCGATGCCAGCCTTGTGGCCGGCGGCGATCGTCATGGAGATCAGTTGCAGCACGGCCGGGTGCAGCGGATTGTACAAATGCGCCACTTCGTAGTCGACCCGGTCGATGGCCAGGGTGTACTGGATCAGATCATTCGTGCCGATCGACAGGAAATCCATGCGCTTGACGAACATGGGCAGGGCCAGCGCGGCGGCGGGAATCTCGATCATGGCGCCCACTTCGACCTCGTCGTCGAACTTGACGCCCTCCTCGCGCAGGCTGGCCTTCGCTTGCGCGATCATGGCCAGCGACTGGTCGATCTCGAACGCATGCGCGAGCATCGGGATCAGGATGCGCACCTTGCCAAAGGCGGAGGCGCGCAGAATCGCCCGCAGCTGCGTCAAGAACAATTGCGGCTCGGCCAGGCAGTAACGGATGGCGCGCAGGCCCAGCGCGGGATTCAAGGCCGTATGGTCGGCCTGGTCGAGCGGCTTGTCGGCGCCGATGTCGAGCGTGCGGATGGTCACCACGCGGCCCTTCATCGACTGCACCGTGTTGCGGTAAGCCTCGAACTGCTCGTCCTCGGTGGGAATCTTGTGGGCGCGGCCCATGAACAGGAATTCGGAGCGGAACAGGCCCACGCCGCTGGCGCCCGATTCCAGCGCAAACGGACAATCCTCGGGCAATTCGATATTCGCCAGCAGGGTGATGGGGGTGCCGCATTTGGTCACGGCCGGCGTCTTTTTCAGCTTGCCCAGCTTTTTGCGCGCGCGCTGCATGGCCGTCTGGCGCTCGCGGTACTGCTCCAGCACCAGGGCGCTGGGGTTGGCGATGACGACGCCAGCGTCGCCGTCGATGATCAGCCAGTCGTCCTGGCCGATCAGCATCGAGGCCTGCGACATGCCGACGGCGGCGGGAATATCCAGGCTGCGCGCGACGATGGCCGTGTGCGAGTTCTGTCCGCCCACGTCGGTGATGAAGCCGATGAAGGAGCGGTCGCGGAACTGCAGCATGTCGGCCGGCGAGATGTCGTGCGCGACAACGATCATCTGCGCCATCAATTCATCTTCGGCGGCCGCCTTGGGCAGCAGCTGTTCCGTGCCCAGCAAGACTTTCAACACGCGTTCGGCCACTTGCTGGATGTCGGCCTTGCGCTCGCGCAGATACGGGTCTTCGATTTCGTCGAACTGCGCCGACAATTCATCGATCTGCGTCAGCAGCGCCCACTCGGCGTTGTAATGGCGCTTGCGGATGATGTCGAGCGGCGCTTCGGAAATCATCGGGTCGGACAGGATCAGCGCGTGCACGTCGATGAAGGCGCCCAGTTCCGTGGGCGCATCCTTGGGCAGCTCGTTCCACAAGGTTTGCAGTTCCTTGTGGACGGTGGCGATGGCGCTTTGCAGGCGCTGCACTTCGGCTTCGATCTGCTCCTGCGCGACCAGGTAATGTTTGACGTCAAGGGCGGCCGGCGCCAGCAGATGCGCGCGGCCAATGGCGATGCCGCGGGAAACCGGGATGCCGTGGAGCGTGAAAGATGCCATGGGTTGACCTGTCGGAATGCGGCTGCGGCTGCGTTCGGCGGGCATTACTCGCCTTCGCCAAACCTGTCATTAATCAGGGCGGTCAACGCATCGACACATGCCTGCTCATCATCGCCCTCGGCTTCCAGGGTCACTTTCGCGCCCTTGCCGGCGGCCAGCATCATCACGCCCATGATGGACTTGGCGTTGATGCGACGCGCGTTGCGGGTCAGCCAGACGTCGCTCTTGAACTTGGCGGCGAGCTGGGTAAATTTGGCGGAGGCGCGTGCGTGCAGTCCCAGCTTGTTGATGATTTCGAGTTCTCTTTGAATCATTTTTGTATGGTCTCTATCCCTGAATGCACTGCATTGTTGCCAGCCCTGGCTATAAAACCCGCCGCCTTCAGGGCGGCGGCCATGTCACTCTTTACTCGCCCACGCGAATGCGGTTATCGACGCGCACGGCGCCGCTTTGCGCACCGGCCAGCGCCATCTCCACCACCACGTCGAGCGTGTCGCGGCGATACGTGATGGCGCGCAGCAGCATCGGCAGGCTGATGCCGGCGATGACTTCCACCCTGCCCGCGTCGGCCAGCTTGTTGCAGCAGTTCGACGGCGTACCGCCCTTCACGTCCGTAATCACCAGTACGCCGGAACCGTCGTCGAGGCGGCAGATGGCGTCCGACGCCAGCTTCTGCACTTCCGCCAGGTCCTGGTCGGCGACGACGTCGATGGCTTCAAACCGTTCCGTTGGCCCCCGGAACACATGCGCGCAGGCGGCGATGAACGCCTGTCCCAGCGGTGCATGTGTCATGAGCAAAATCCCTACCATAGTCATTTCACCTTCTAGCGCTGCTGCGCTTGCGCAACGCCATGCTCGACGGCGTCGACAAACATGGCCGCCACGTCAAAACCCGTCTGCTGCATGATTTCCTGGAAGCAGGTCGGGCTGGTGACATTGACTTCCGTCAGGTAGTCGCCGATCACGTCCAATCCTACCAGCATCAAGCCGCGCGCGGCCAGAATAGGGCCCAGCTTTTCAGCGATTTCCAGGTCGCGCGCCGTCAATGGCTGCGCCACGCCCGTGCCGCCGGCGGCCAGGTTGCCCCGCACTTCGCCCGCCTGCGGGATGCGCGCCAGCGAAAACGGCACCGGCTTGCCGCCGATGACGAGGATGCGCTTGTCGCCCTTGACGATGTCGGCGATGAAACGCTGCGCCATGATGGTCTGCGCGCCGTTCTCCGTCAGCGTCTCGATGATGGCACCCAGGTTCAGGCCGTCGGCCTTGACGCGGAAGATGCCCGTGCCGCCCATGCCGTCGAGCGGCTTGAAGATGACGTCCTGGTGCTTGGCGTGGAAGGCGCGCAGGCGCGCTTCGTCCGACGTCACCAGGGTCGGCGACGTGAATTCGGAAAACTGCGCGATGGCCAGCTTTTCATTGTTGTCGCGGATGGCGGACGGCTTGTTGAAGACGCAAGCGCCCTGCTTTTCCGCCAGTTCCAGCAGATACGTGCCGTACACGTATTCCATGTCGAACGGCGGATCCTTGCGCTCGATGATGGCGTCCAGGGCCGACAGGCGCACTTCTTCGGTGGAGACCACCTTGTACCAGTCGTGTTCGTCGCCGGTCAGCTCGATGTGTTTGACCCTTGCCGTGACGATGCCTTCTTCCAGCGCCATGTCCTTCTGTTCGAAGGCGTAGACGGCATGGCCGCGTTTGGCCGCCTCGCGCATCATGGCGAAGGTGGAATCTTTGTAAGTCTTGAAGCCTGCCAGCGGGTCGGCAAGGAATGCAATTTTCATGGTGCGTCCAATCGGGGAGCCTGGATAAGGAATGCTTGATTCTAGCCGAGATCGCCAGGCGCGGTAGTCGCCGCGCCTGGCGAGTCTGCTGGATCGATCAATACACCTCGGGATTCGGGTCCGTGCGCTCCATTTCCAGCGACGCGGCCAGCAAGGCCAGGCGTGCCACCACGCCGTACACATAAAAGCGGTTCGGCGCGGCCGTGCCCGGCTTGGCCTTCAAGTCCGGCACGGCATGCTGCTGGGCAAACGCCAGCGGCACGTACTGCGAGCCGGGCGCGTTCAGGTTCTGGTCCACGCCTTTTTCAGCATGCACGCGGTAGAAGCCGCCCACCACGTAGCGGTCGATCATGTAGACAACGGGCTCGGCCACGGCATCCTTGATGCTTTCAAAAGTCGGCACGCCTTCCTGGATGATGACGTCGGTCACCAGCTGGCCATCCTTGACGATCGACATTTTTTCGCGCTGCTTGCGCGACAAGTCGCGCACTTCGCTCGCGTCGCGCACCGTCATGATGCCCGTGCCATACGTGCCCGCATCGGGCTTGACGATGACAAACGGCTTTTCCTTGATGCCGTATTCCTTGTATTTCTTGCGGATCTTGGCCAGCAGCACGTCGACGCTGGCGGCCAGCGCATCTTCGCCCTCGCCTTCCTGGAAATTGACGTCGCTGCACTTGGCGTGGAAGGGGTTGAGCATCCACGGGTCGACATCGATCATCTTGCCGAATTTTTTCACCACTTCATCGTAGGCCGTGTAGTGGTTGCTCTTGCGGCGCAGGGCCCAGCCCGCATGCAAGGGTGGCAACAGGCTTTGCTCATGAATATTTTGCAAGATATCGGGGATACCGTCCGACAAGTCGTTATTCAGCAGAATCGTGCACGGGTCGAAATCCTTCAAACCCAGGCGACGGCCGTTGTTCAGGCGCACCAACGGCTCGATGACGAGCATATTGCCGTCCGGCAGGGCAAGCGGTGTCGGCTGGGTAATCTCGGGCGACCAGGAACCGAAGCGCACGTGCAGGCCCGTCTGGCGGAAGATTTGCATCAGGCGCGCCACGTTCTGCAAGTACTGCGGCGTGGTGTTGTGCAATTCCGGCACGATCAGCAGGTTGCGGGCGTCCGGGCAATACTTGTCGATGGCGGCCATGGCCGCTTGCACGGACAGGGGCAGCATTTCCGTGGCCAGGTTATGGAAACCGCCAGGGAACAGATTGGTATCGACGGGCGCCAGCTTGTAGCCGGCGTTACGCAAGTCTACCGAGCAATAGAAAGGCGGCGTGTGCTCTTGCCACTCCATGCGAAACCAGCGCTCAATGGCCGGCGTCGCGGCCAGAATCTTTTTTTCGAGGTCGAGCAGCGGTCCGGTCAGGGCCGTGACGAGATGGGGAACCATAGTTACATCCTTAAATTATGTGCAGTATTCAAAAAAGCACACAGAACTGCCGACTATATTACCGTGTAAGTACCCCAAATCGGGGCAAAAGCCTTGTTTTAAAGACCTTTTACATTCCCACAACGAAAAAAAGGCACCTCAATGAGGCGCCTTTTCCAACCGGACATGCCGCGCCGGGGCGCTGGCATGCCAGATAGTGATTATTTAACCATGATACGCTTGCTCGCCATGGCTCGTGATATCGAGGCCTTCGCGCTCTTCTTCTTCCGGTACGCGCAGGCCGATGACGATGTCGACCAGTTTATAAGCGATGACGGAAACGATGGCCGACCAGAGGATGGTGGTGCCGACCGCTTGCGCCTGCACCCACACCTGATGGCCGATCGAGTAGGGATCCGCCGACATCTTGTTAGTGACATAGTCGAAGATGCCCTGCCCGCCCAGTTGTGGTGCAGCAAACACGCCCGTCAGCAAGGCACCCAGGATACCGCCCACGCCATGCACGCCGAACACGTCGAGCGAATCGTCGGCGCCGATCAGGCGTTTCAGGCCATTCACGCCCCACAGGCAGACGACACCGGCCAGCAAGCCGATGACCAGGCCGCCCATCGGGCCGACAAAGCCGGCCGCCGGGGTGATCGCCACCAGGCCGGCCACTGCACCCGAGGCGCCACCGAGCATCGATGGCTTGCCTTTGCTGATCCACTCGCCAAATACCCACGACAGGGTGGCGGCGGCAGTGGCCAACAAGGTGTTGACGAAAGCCAGGGCAGCCACGTCGCCCGCTTCCAGCGAGGAACCGGCATTGAAACCGAACCAGCCCACCCACAGCAACGACGCGCCGATCATGGTCATCGTCAGCGAGTGCGGCGCCATCGATTCGCGGCCGTAACCGACGCGCTTGCCGATCATGATCGCACCCACCAGGCCGGCGACGGCGGCGTTGATGTGCACCACGGTGCCTCCGGCGAAGTCCAGCGCGCCTTTTTGCCAGATCCAGCCAGCCTTCAGGGCTTCGCTGGCCGAGGTGGCGGCGTTGGTGATCAGGTCAGGACCGGTCCAGAACCATACCATGTGGGCCGCTGGCAGGTAGGCGAACGTGAACCACAGCACGACGAACGCCAGCACGGCGGAAAATTTGGCGCGCTCGGCAAAGGCGCCGACGATCAGTGCGCAGGTGATGGCGGCAAACGTGCCCTGGAAAGCGACAAAGACGAACTCGGGAATGACGACGCCCTTGCTGAAGGTCGCGGCGGCGGCAAACGTGCCCTTGGCCGGATCCCAGATACCGTTCAGGAACAGGCGGTCGAAGCCACCGAAGAAGGCGGTTTTTTCCGTGAAAGCGATCGAGTAGCCATAGATGCACCACAACACGATGACCAGCGCGAACACCATGAACACTTGCATCAGCACCGACAGCATGTTTTTCGAACGCACCAGGCCGCCGTAGAACAGGGCCAGGCCGGGGATGGTCATCAAGATCACCAGCAAGGTGCTGATCATCATGAAGCTGGTATCGCCCTTGTTGGCGACGGGCGCGGCGGCTGGCGCGGCAGCGGCCGGGGCCGGAGCGGCGGCGGCCGGAGCTGCTGCGTCAGGCACCGGGGTGACGGCAGGAGCGGCGACGGCCGACGTCGTGGCAGCCTCCGTCTTGGCGGGGGCATCGGCAAAGCTCGGCGCGGCGACGCCGAACGCACACAGACAGGCAAACCCAGCTAGCAATTTTGTTATATTTTTACGCATCAATATTCCCCTTAGAGCGCTTCGTTGCCGGTTTCGCCGGTACGGATGCGGATGACCTGTTCCAGGTTGTAGACGAAAATCTTGCCATCGCCGATTTTACCGGTACGCGCGGCGCCTTCGATCGCTTCGATGGCCTGGTCGACAATGGCGTCATCGACAGCCGCTTCGATTTTGGTTTTTGGCAAGAAATCGACGACATACTCGGCGCCACGGTAGAGTTCCGTGTGCCCTTTCTGGCGGCCGAAACCCTTGACTTCCGTGACGGTAATGCCTTGCACATTGATAGCCGACAAAGCTTCGCGTACTTCGTCCAGTTTGAACGGTTTAATGATTGCAGTAATCATTTTCATGGCAGTCTCGCTTAAAAGGTTTTGGATACGGTCAGCACGAGACCGGATTTCGCCAGATTCTTGCCATTCGGTGCCAGCGACGAAATGTTGGCCTTCACGGCGGCGAGAGAAACGGTCGCCATGCCGAAGTCCTTGGTCACGCCGATCTTGACATCGTTATAGCTGAGGGAATCGTTGTGCTCGACTTTCTGGCGGCCCACATGCACGTTCATGATGTAGCCGTCGATCATGTCGAAGTTGCCGCCCACGTCAAGATAGCCACTGTTCTTGCTGTCGGCGACGCCAAACAGATTGGTCGTCGAGTGCGAGTACTTGATGTACAGCGGGCCATAACCGAGCTGGCCATACAGTTCAAAGGTATTCGCATTGGTGCTCAGCCCATTCGAGGGATAGAAGTAGTACAGGCCGCCCACATCATAGGTAACATTCTTGCTGATCTCGCCACGCTTGCCGCCGTACACATCCCATTCCAGATTGGTATCGCCGCCGCCGTCCTTGATCCATTTGATGCTCGACAACCAAGTTCCCACGTACAGGCCCGTCGGGTTATGGGTATAGTCGGCGCCGCCACTGACGGCCGGTTTCAAGCGGCTTTGCGAAATGCCACGGTAGCGGTAGTCGCTGGTCAGCGCCACGTTGTAGCTCACCACGTTATCAGGTACGGCTTCGGCTGCAGCAGGCGCCGCCACTGCATCCTGGGCCATGGCGCTACCGCACAAGGCGGTCATGGCCAGCGACAACGCTGCAGCTAAAGTCATGTTCTTGGACAGATTCTTCATGGCGATTCCCTTTTATTGAACTTTTAAAGCGGTTGAGGTTTAAAATCTTGGCTGGAGATCACAAAGCGTTCATACCTTCTTTAGCAGAATACGTGCCAGCTCCATTGCCACCTTGACAGGTGCGTTTCCGGCCATACATACCCTGCAAGCCTGTGGGCATGCGGGTACGGGCTGCTAAAGCATTGTGAATTTGCCCAGTTTCGCACCAGATTAACGCCGCTGTGCACCGCAATGGTGCGATGCACAGGCCGCACCATAAAAGGACTGACCATGGACATGAATACCTTCTTTAACGACTTGCAAGGCAAGATCCATCAAGCCATCGAAAACTCGCCTGCCAAGGATATCGAGAAAAACGTCAAATCGATGATGACCCAGGGCTTCGCCCGCCTCGATCTCGTCACGCGTGAGGAATTCGATATCCAGGCGCAAGTGCTGGCCAAGACCCGCGCCAAACTGGACGCACTGGAATTGCGCCTGATCGAACTGGAAACGCGCCTGAACGAATCCAAGGCGTAAGGTGACGCCAGCCAGGTCCCGTTATTGACGGCCTTGCTGGCATAGCTCAAGCCTGACGGCGCTTCACGCGCTAGACTGATCCTGCCCGCGCCCGCGCCACAGGGGAGTCTGATGAGTCTGGCCGTCCTGAAAAGCCGCGCCCTGGCCGGCATGGAAGCGCCCGAGGTAAGTGTCGAAGTCCACCTTGCCAATGGTTTGCCTTCGTTTACGATTGTCGGCCTGCCGGATACGGAAGTGAAGGAATCGCGCGACCGCGTCCGTGCCGCGCTGCAAAACTGCGGCTTTGACATGCCGGCGCGGCGCATCACGGCCAACCTGGCGCCGGCGGATTTGCCCAAGGAATCGGGGCGCTTCGACCTGCCCATCGCGCTGGGCATCCTGGCCGCCTCCGGCCAGTTGCCGGGCGACCAATTACACCACTACGAATTCGCGGGCGAACTGTCGCTGTCGGGCCAGTTGCGCCCCATCCGCGGCGCCCTGGCCATGACCTTTGCCATGCAGCGCAGCCAGCCGGGCGCGCCACGCGCCTTCATCTTGCCGCAGGCGAACGCGGACGAGGCGGCGCTCGTCCGCGACGCCTGCATCTACCCCGCCCACAGCCTGCTCGAGGTCTGCGCGCATTTTGCCGCGCACGCCAGCCACACGGCCCTGCAACGCCATCAGCCCATGTTGGCTGTCTCCGCTTTTGCGTATCCCGACTTTGCCGACGTGCAAGGACAGCAGCAGGCGCGACGCGCACTGGAAGTGGCAGCCGCGGGCGGCCATAACGTCTTGATGGTAGGGCCACCGGGTGCGGGCAAGACCATGCTGGCCAGCCGCTTCCCCGGCGTGCTGCCGCCCATGAGCGATGAAGAAGCGCTGGAATCGGCGGCCGTGCATTCGCTGGGCGGGCACTTCAAGGTGGAACACTGGAAACGGCGTCCCTATCGCGCCCCGCACCAAACGGCGTCCGGCGTGGCCTTGGTGGGCGGCGGCAACGTGCCGCGCCCGGGAGAAATCTCGCTGGCACACTGCGGTGTGCTGTTTCTCGATGAAATCGCCGAATTCCAGCGCCGGGTACTCGATGTCTTGCGCCAGCCCATGGAATCGGGCGTGATCAGCATTTCACGCGCGGCCCACCAGGCCGAGTTTCCTGCCCGCTTTCAGCTGATCGCCGCCATGAATCCCTGCCCATGCGGCTATCTGGGCCACGCTTCGGGCCGTTGCCGCTGTACGCCGGACGCCGTGCTGCGCTATCACAGCCGCCTGTCCGGCCCGCTACTCGACCGTATCGACTTGCAAATTGAAGTGGCCGCCATGCCGCCCGCAGCGCTGGGCCGGCACGCAGGCGCCGACGAAAGCACGCAAGCCATCGCCACGCGGGTGGCGGCAGCCTTTGCCCTGCAGCTGGCACGCCAGGGCAAAGGGAACCAGCGCCTGAGCAGCACGGAAATCGAACAGCATTGTCGTCTGGAAACGCATGGAGAACAGCTGCTGCATGGCGCCATGGCGCGATTGCATTGGTCGGCGCGCACGTATCACCGGGTACTGCGCGTAGCGCGCAGCATCGCGGACCTGGCGGGCAGCCCCGGCATCACGCAAGCGCATGTCGCCGAAGCGATCCAGTACCGGCGCGTGCTGCGTGAAATATGAGCCGGCCGGTGGCCCCACACGTGCGCGATTGCGCCTGATCGGCGGCGCTGCTACCATCTGCTGATGAAAAAACCATCACTTGCCCTCTTTCTAGCTACGCTCGCGGCCGCCAGCGTCCTGTCCGCCTGCAGTCCGAAGTTCGACTGGCGCGACTATCGCAGCCCCGACGCCCAGTTCACGGCCCTGTTTCCAGGCAAGCCGGCCGTGCTAACACGCGAGATCGATCTCGATGGCAAGAAAGTCAGCCTGACCATGACGGCCAGCGAAGTCGATGGCAATACCTTCGCCATCGGCAGCGCCGTGCTCGACAGCGCAGAACAGGCGCAAGCGGCCCTGCCCGCCATGCAGACTGCCCTGTTGAAAAATATCAACGGCACCGTGCGCAGCGAAAAATCGGCATCGGCGGCCAGCAGCACGGCTGCGGGAACGCACCAGCGCAGTTCGCTCAGCATCGAGGCCAAAGGCACACAGCAAGGCAAGCCTGTCTTGCTGGTCGGGCGTTTTGTGGCGCAGGACAAACGCATCTTCCAGATCATCATTCTCGGTGAAGAAAGCAAGCTGTCGCGTGACACCATCGACACCTTCATGGACTCGGTGAAACTGGATTAAGACTTAACGATCGCTTAAACGGGTATTTTCACGGTAAGCGAGCTCTTGTAAATACGTGCGTTGTCCAACAGATGGCTCTATCCGGCTTGCAAATATGCAATCCGGGACAAACGGACGGCCTGTGCGACATTTCAAGTCGTGATATTGTTTCGACACTAACAACAAGTTTCAGAAAGCGCTTATGTTGATCTCATTCAAATCCAAATCTTCCCCTGAAGTGCTGATGTACCAGGAACATGCCCAGCGTATCCTCGACATCCTGCACAAGAACCCCACGCGCGGCGTCATCACGCCAGCCGAAGCGGGCGATGCCCTGGCCCTGCTGGAAAAAGAAGTCGCGGAAAGCAAATTGCATCCGGAAAATGACATCGAACACGATGCGCATACGCCGGAAACACTGGAAGATGGCGAAACGGGTGCCCATGCGCGCGCGCAAAAAGTGCATTTCTCGCAGCGCGCCTATCCTTTGATGGAAATGCTGCGCTCGGCCAAGGCGGAAAATGAAAGCATCACCTGGGGCATCTGATCCGATGAGTGCTGCAGACGAAAAAAAACCCCGCACCTAGCGGGGTTTTTTTATATAACAAGCCTGACGATAACCTACTTTCACACTGGTTGCAGCACTATCATCGGCGCAAAGTTGTTTCACGGTCCTGTTCGGGATGGGAAGGGGTGGTACCAACTTGCTATGGTCATCAGGCATAACTTTTTCAACAACCTGCTCCCAGCGGGGCAGCAAGTCATCTGATCTGAGGAGGCGAATTATACCCCAGGTCGGCTTGACGCACAAGCGCGCAAGCCGGCATCACCACGAATGCCAACAATGTTGTCGGATTACGCTACGCTAATCCGACCTACCCGGCGTTCTATGGACGTAGGTCGGCTTAGCGCGCAGCGCGTAAGCCGACACCACCACCGGCGCCCAACAAAACCACCAGACGAAAAAAAACCCCACCATGGCTGGCGGGGTTTTTCTCTACTGCGAATAACAAGCCTGACGATAACCTA